>CALBHI010000020.1 GCA_937894535.1 uncultured Verrucomicrobiota bacterium | reverse complement strand
TTGGCCTCGCCTGCGCCCGGCTCCTGCACCACCAAGGCGCTACAGTCGTCATGGTCGCCCGCTCCACCGCCAGCCTCGAACGGGCGCGCGCCGAACTTACCGGACCGGCGCCGGTCTTGACCCTGTCATTGGACGTGCGCAACGCGGATCACATGGAGGCGATGGTCGCCCGCACCGTGGAGGCCTTCGGGCGCATCGACGCCTTTATCGCCAATGCGGGCACGATCGGCCATGTCTCGAAAGAGATGAAACTGCCCTACGCCCTCGCCCACCTGCCGCTGGAGGAGTGGGACCTGATCATCGACACCAACCTCAAGGGCCTGATCCATGGCAACCGCGCGGTGTTGCGGCAGATGATGGCGCAGGGAAACGGCGAGGTCGTGAATGTCGGCTCCTACCCGGCTTCGCTGCGCGGCAGCGCCCATGCCGCCGCCTACAGCGCATCGAAACACGCGGTGCGCGGACTGACCCAGGCCGCGGCCGAGGAGATGCGGCCGTTTGGCATTCGCATGCAAACACTGATGCCCGGACCCACCGAGACGCCGATGCTGTATGGCAACAACGCGGTGTCGCGCCACGGGGCGTTGACCCCGGACGACGTGGCCCGGCAGATCCTGCACCTGATCACCCTCCCGCGCGACACCACGCTCGGCGAGTCGGTGGTCTATGCACTCAAGCCGGCGGAACCGGCGAGCTGACGCTCCGCGCCAACGAACCACCGCGCTCCACGTATTTTTTCACCGTGCGCCGGTCAAGCCCGGTCCGCCGCGCGACGTCCTCGTAGGAACCCATGCGGTCCCACAACATCCGGCAGTATGCCGCGGTCAAGGTTTCCACCGTCATCCCGCCACCCTCAACCTGTTCCAGCCAGGGCGGGCGATCCGACGCCGCGATCACCTCCGCCTCCGGTTCGTACCGCCCGGTTAACAGCACACGGCGGATCGCCTGTTCCAGTTCGCGCACGTTGCCCGGCCACCGGTAGGCCTTTCCGGGGTGGGCCGCCAGGGTGCTGGTCACCCGTTCCTGCAACACCGACGCGGGCTCCGCACCGAGATGGCGCTCGAGGATCACCGACACCAGGCGCGGCAATTCCTCCGGATCCTCGGCCAGGCGCTGGCGCAGCGGCGGGACCTCGATCACATCCGAGCAAAGCCGGAAATAAAAATCATCGCGAAACTGCCCGGTGCGCCGCAGCGATGGCAATGACCGGTTGGTCGCGGCCATCACCCGGCCGGCAAACCGGCGCTCCGCCGATCCACCCACCGGCACAAACACCCGCTCCTGCAAGACGCGCAACAACTTCAGCTGCACCGGGACCGGGGCATCACCAATCTCATCGAGGAAAATCGCGCCATGCGGACGGCACCGGCCCAGCCACCCCTCGCGGTCCGCCACCGCCCCGGTAAACGCCCCCTTCACATGGCCAAACAACTCGGCTTCGATCAAGGTCTCCGGAAACTGGGCCAGGTTCACCGCGACAAACGATCCGGCGAAATTTTCACGGAAGCGACAACCCGCCGGATCATATGGTATGAACCCCGACCTGCCCAACGCCCGCGCCACCGCCCCTTTGCCGCTGCCGGTCTCGCCGAGCAACAGCGTCGAGAAGTCCTCCATCCGCGTTACCATCGCCCGCAGGTACAACCGCAAGTCGTGCGTGAACACATTGTTCCAGCAAGCCACCCGCAACGCCTGCATCGCCGGACTGCTTCCCACCAGTTCGCGGCGGATAAAGAAATACGCCCGCCGCAACTGGTAGAACATCCCGACATCCCGCAAGGCAACGTCCGGAGCCAGCCCGGCCGCCAGCAAGGCCTCCATCGCCTCGGTCACAAATCCCGCCGGCAATGACGCATCCTGCACCTGCTCCTGCCGCACGATCAACCGGTCAAAGTCCGGTGCCCACCGGTGAAACACGTCGAACAACACCGCCGACTCCAACCACCGCCGATCCTCCGCCCCGTACCGATCCACCCGACCCTGCCCATGTGCCCGCAACCGATCCAACAACGAGCGCACCCGGGCCAAGGCATCCGCCAACCCAC
>CALBHI010000019.1 GCA_937894535.1 uncultured Verrucomicrobiota bacterium | reverse complement strand
GGTCAACGCACTGGTCGCCTCGGCCAAGGCCCGGCAGGCGACCTTCCACACCGGCATCGTGGTGTCGGTCGATGGCTTCTACTCGCGCAACAAGGTCTATGGACCCGACGGACAGTCGTTGCTCAGCATGGCCCACGGCGGGTACGAGCAGGGCTGGATGAACCAGTATGCGCGCGACTGGAAACGCGCCCGCGTGCTCAACGTCGAAATGGAATCCGGCACGATCTTCACCCTGGCCAACCTGTTCGGGCTGCGCGCCGGTACGATCTGCACCGTCTCCGACCGCACCCCGTGGTCGTCGCCCGGCCAGGACGCCTTGTCGCTCGACCAGAACATCAACGGCTGCATCGACATCGCCATCGACGCGGTGGTGCGGCTGGCCAAGGCCGGGTAAGGACGCCCGGACCGAAGGGGTCGTTGTTCCGACGAAAATACGGCTTGTCCTCGCCATGAAAACGGTTATCTTTACGGACTTTGACATGAAAAAGACTACCGTCATCACCATTACGACGACCTCCTGTGCGTGAGGGGTGACGGCGCATGCTGTTGGCAAACCCCTCCTTGGTGAGGGGTTTTTTTGTAACGTGAAACAGGGAACCGTATGAAAGAAATAGGCTTGGGTTTGTTGGGCTTCGGCACCGTCGGAGCCGGGGTGGTGGAAGGGTTGCAGCGCAACGGCGACCTGATCGCCAGCCGGGCGGGCGTGAAGCTGGTCCTGCGCAAGATTGCCGACTTGGATCTGGAACGCGATCGCGGGGTGACCGTTGACCGCTCGGTGCTGACCACCGACGCGATGTCGGTGATCCGCGATCCGAACGTCCACATCATCATCGAGTTGATCGGTGGCGTGGGCATCGCCCGCGAACTGGTCACCGAGGCGCTGAAGATGGGCAAACCCGTGGTCACCGCAAACAAGAAGTTGCTGGCCGAATACGGGGCGAGCCTGTTCGCGCTGGCCGACCAGAACAAGACCGATCTGCGCTTCGAGGCGAGCGTGGCCGGCGGCATCCCGATCATCCAGGCGTTGCGCGACGGTCTGATCGCCAACCACATTCCGAACCTGTACGGCATCCTGAACGGCACCTGCAATTACATCCTGACCCGGATGGAGCAGGAGGGGCTGCCGTTCGACCAGGTGCTGAAGGCCGCGCAGGACGCGGGCTTCGCCGAGGCGGAACCGAGCCTCGACATCGACGGCCACGACACCGCGCACAAGGCGGCGCTGCTGGCCTCGCTGGCCTATGGCTTCCCGGTGCCGCTGTCCTCGATGTACGTCGAGGGTATCCGCGGCATCGCCCGCGAGGACATCGCCTATGCGGCGGAGATGGGTTACCGGGTCAAGCTGCTGGCCGTGGTCAAGAAACACGGCCACGCGGTCAGCGTACGGGTGCATCCGGCGATGGTCCCGGTGAACCACATGATCGCCTCGGTCAGCGGCGTCTTCAACGCGGTCATGGTGTCGGGCGATATCGTCGGCGACACGTTGTATTATGGGCGAGGGGCCGGGCGGTTGCCGACCGCGAGTGCGGTGCTGAGCGATATCGCGGAGATCGCGCGCCAGCTCGCCACCCAGTCGCGCCATCACCTGCCGGTGTTCATTCCCGAGGGGGAAAAGCCGGCCATCGAGCCGGTCGATGCCATCACCTGCCGCTCCTACCTGCGCCTGACCGTGCAGGACAAGCCGGGCGTGCTGGCGCGGGTGGCGAAGATCCTCGGCGATCACGGGGTCAGCATCGCCACGATGATCCAGAAGGATGTCGAGGGCAAGCTGGGCATGGCCGAGATGATCATGATGACGCACACCGCCAAGGAGAGCGATTGCCGGGCCGCGTTGGCCCAGCTCGATGCCCTCGACGTGGTGGGGGCGCCGGCGGTGCGTTTCCGCGTCGAGGATTTCACCTGAACCCGTGAAACGCGTGCTGGTCATCTACGAAGGCGCGGCCGGTGAGGCATCGGACGAGCTGGAAGGGGCGACGCCGCTGGCGTTGGCCCGTTCCATCCACGCTTCCGCCCTGGCGGCACGCGGGGTGACCGGAGCGCTGTTCTGGGGGCCGGAAACCTTCGCCGACCGCACGGAGTCGGCGTTGGCCGTGCTGCTTGGCGCTGATCCATCCGAGGCGAAGAGCCTCCGGCGCGGCCCGGTTGAGGCCGCCGCGGTCATGGGACCCGGGGCCGGGTGGACCTACGCCTACCGGGGCAACCTGGTCGCCACCGACGGGGTCGAAGTGCGCGAGAACCGCGTGGGTGGATTGAGCTTGGATGAAACCAAATGGCTGGGCGAGGCGTTATCCGGGCCGATGCGGGATGCCGGGGCCCAGGTTGCCGTGACCGATACCGGGCGGTTGGTGGTCACCCTCGATCGGCTGACCGGCGCGGTCGACCCGGGCGTGTTCCCCGATGCCGGCTTGCCCCTTGCGCCGCCGCACCAGCGAACGCTAACCGACCGGCAGCGGTTGATGGCGCGTGCGGCCGAGGTGCTCGCCACCGCATCGCTCAACGACGTGCGGGTTGATCTCGGTGAAAACCCCGCCAATGGCTTGTGGTTGTGGTCGGGCGGGCCGCCGGTGACAATGACGAAGTGCTGGCCGGCGTCGGTGCAAAAACCGCTGATGGTCACCAACAGTCCGCTGGCCCGCGGACTGGCCGCTCTGTGGCAGACCCCGGTGTTGCCGCTCGGCGATGTCTGGTCGGATGCGGCTACGCCCGAGTTGATCGGCGCGGAAGAGCTGTTTCAGGCCCTGTTGCGGCATGATGTGGTGGTGGTGTATATCGAGGCGCCGTATGAAGGCGGACGCTTTGGCAGCGGCGTGGAACAGGTCAAGGCGCTGGACCGCCTCGACATCCATGTGCTCGGCCGGGTCATTGAGGTGATGCGCCGGTTTGATGATCACTACCGGATCATGGTGGCGGCATTGCCGCCGGACGGTTGTTGGCTGGAACACACACCGGTCGTGCTGGCGGGCAGTGGCATCACGCCCGATCCGGTCGCACGCTGGGAAGAAACGAGTTGCATGGAAGGTGCGCTGGGCCGGGTATCGGCCCGCCGTTGCCTGGCACAGATTGCAGGAGACTAAACGTATGGCATTGATCGTTCAAAAATATGGAGGCAGTTCCGTGGCGGATGCGGACTGCATGCGTCGGGTGGCCCGGCGCATCTTGAACACCCGCGACCAGGGCAACCAGGTGGTGGTCGTCGTCAGCGCCATGGGCGACACGACCGATGACCTGATCGCGCTGGCCAAGCAGATCACCGCGGAGCCGAACGAACGCGAACTGGACATGCTGATGGCCAGCGGCGAGCAGATCTCGTCGGCCATCCTCGCCATGGCCTTGCACGCGCAGGGTGCCGAGGCGATCGCCATGAGCGGACCGCAGGCCGGCATCTATACCGACGGGGTGCACACCAAGGCGAAGATCCGCGACATTAAACCGAAGCGTATTTTCGACCAGCTCAAGAAGGGCAAGGTCGTCATCATCGCGGGCTTCCAGGGGCTGAATCCCAACGAGGACATCGCCACGCTGGGCCGCGGCGGATCGGACACCACCGCGGTGGCGCTGGCCGCCGCGCTCAAGGCCGATCGGTGTCAGATCCTCAAGGACGTCGAGGGCGTGTACACTGCGAATCCGCGGGTGGTGCCCGAGGCGGTCAAGCTGGACGAGATCGCTTACGACGAGATGCTGGAACTGGCCAGCCTCGGTTCGGAGGTGTTGCAGTCGCGGGCCGTCGAATTTGCGAAGAAATTCGGGGTCACGCTGGAAGTCATGTCGAGTTTTGTCGAGAAACCGGGAACATTGGTACGTGAAGAGGTAAAGAACATGGAAGATATCGTCGTTCGTGGAGTGGCCGCCGACAAGGGGCAGGCCAAGGTAACCATCGCGGGCGTGCCCGACAAACCGGGCGTGGCCGCCGAGCTGTTCAAGGAGCTGGCCGCGTCCAGCATCAACGTGGACATGATCGTCCAGAACGTCAGCGACAAGGGCGTGACCGACATCTCGTTCACCGTGCCCGCTGGCGAGGTCGGCAAGACCCGCAAGACGCTCGCCAAACTGGCCGGCCATCTCGGCGACCGCCAGCCGGACATCGACGAGGACATCGCCAAGATCAGCATCGTCGGCGTGGGCATGCGCAGCCACTCGGGCGTCGCGTTCCGGATGTTCGACGCGCTGGCCAAGGCCAAGATCAACATCAGCATGATCGCCACCTCCGAGATCAAGATCTCGGTGGTCATCAAGAAGGCGCACGCCGACAAGGCCGTGCAGACCCTGCACAAGGTGTTCGAGCTGGAAAAGCAGACCGTGAAGAAGAAAACCGCCAAGAAGAAGTAATGGTTTCAAACCACGAATGGACACCAAGGCACACGAATAAGATCGTCCGGCATTAGCCGCTCATTGGGCTTATAGCTGATGGATCTGTCCATTCGTGTGTATTGGTGTCCATTTGTGGTTGCCTGATAACGTGGAAGGGGAAATGAGATGAAAAAGATCGAAATCTACGACACGACCTTGCGCGATGGCGCACAGGGCGAGGGCATTTCCTTTTCCGGTATCGGCAAGATCCGCGTCGCGAAGATCCTCGACGAACTCGGGGTCGACTACATCGAGGGGGGATACGCGGCGTCGAATCCGAAGGATATGGAGTTCTTCCGCGAGATCAAAAAGGAGGCGCTCAAGCACGCCCGGGTCGCCGCGTTCGGCAGCACCCGCCGGGCCGGGGTAAAGGCGGCCGACGACGCCGGTTGCCGCGCCCTGATCGAGGCCGACACGCCGGTGGTCACCATCTTCGGCAAGAGCTGGGCCTTCCACGTCCATGAAGTCCTGCGCACCACCGAAGAGGAGAACCGCGCGATGATCGCCGACACCGTCCGTTTCCTGAAGGAGAACGGGCGCGAGGTGATCTACGATGCCGAACACTTCTTCGACGGGTACAA
>CALBHI010000018.1 GCA_937894535.1 uncultured Verrucomicrobiota bacterium | reverse complement strand
GAAACGCTCGGCAATGCGGACATCGTCAAGGACACGGCCTTTGTTGCGGTCACCGGCGACGACGAGACCAACATCATGATCTGCCTGCTCGGGGAAAAGTCGGGTGCCACCTTCACCGTCGCTCAGGTCGCCAAACCCGATTACGTCCCGATCATCGGCAGCCTGAGCCTGCTCGACCGTGCAGTCAGCTCGCATATCTCGATGATCAACTCGATCCTGCACTTCGTGCGCGGCAAAAACGTGCGGGCGGCGGCGATGCTGCACCGGCTGCCGGGGGAGATGCTCGAGGTGCTTCTCTCCGCGTCACACCCGTGGGCGGGACGTTCCATCCGCAGCCTCAAGGTCCCGGAAGGCCTGCTGATCGCCACCGTACTGCGCTCCGACATCCTGATGCCGGCTACCGGCGACCTTGCCCTGCAGGCGGGCGACCGGATCGTGCTGTACGCCCTGCCCAAGGCGGTGGCCAAGATCGAGCATCTGTTCGGGGCCTGATGAACCGGCCATGAAATTCAAGATCGTTTTCCATCTGGTCTCGTTCCTCGTGATGATCCTGTCGCTCTTCATGGGCGCGGTGGCTGCGGTCTCGTATATCATGGACGATCCGGACCGGGTGTGGCAGGGCATGCTGGCCTCGGCCGGCATCACCCTGGTGACCGGCGGCGCGATGTGGGCGGCCACGCGGACGAATGTCGAACTGTCGCGCCGGGAAGGCATCGGCATCGTCGTGTTCGGCTGGGTGACGGCGACCCTGCTGAGTTGCCTGCCCTTCCACCTCACCGGGGCCATGGACAGCCTGTTTGATTCATTCTTCGAGGCCGCCTCGGGCCTGACCACGACCGGGGCCTCGGTGATGAGCAACCTGGAGGCGCACAGCCGGGCCATCCTGCTCTGGCGTGCGGTGACCCACTTCCTCGGCGGCATGGGCATTCTCGTGCTGGTGGTCGCCATCATCCCCTACCTCGGGGTGGGCGGCATGCAGATCTACCGGGCCGAGGTAACCGGACCCTCGAAAGACCGGCTCACCCCGCGCATCGCCTCCACCGCCAAATTGCTGTGGGGGGTTTACCTGTTGCTCAACGCCATCCTCATCGTGCTGTTGAAGTTTGGCGGGATGCAGTGGTTCGATGCGGTCTGCCATGCATTCGCCACCATCGCCACCGGCGGATTCTCCACCCGCTCGGCCAGCATCGCCGCCTTTGACAGTGTGTACATCGAATCCGTGCTGGCGGTCTTCATGCTGTTGAGCGGGGTGAACTTTGCCCTGCATTTCAAGGCGCTGCGCGGCGAGCCGATGTGCTATGCGCGTGATTCCGAATGCCGGTTTTACCTTGCCGTGACGGTGTGCGTATCGCTGCTGGTTGCCGCGGATTTGATGCGCCAGGATGTGGTCGCCCCTGTCGAGGCCTTGCGCCACAGCGCGTTTTATGTGATTTCGTTGATGACCACGACCGGGTTCACCACGGTGGATTACGATGTCTGGCCAGCTTTCTCCAAGATGGTGTTGCTGACGTTGTTTTTCCTGGGCGGCTGTGCCGGATCGACTGCTGGCGGCATGAAACACATCCGCGTGTGGCTGCTGGTCAAGAAACTCGGCCGGGTGCTCCAATCCTTCCTCAAACCGCAGGCGGTCTACAGCGTCAAGGTGAGCGGTCAGATCGTTGCCCCGGAAATCATCTTCAACGTGGCGGTGTTCTTCTTCGTGTACATGGGGGTGGCCGCGGCCGGATCGATCATCATGGCGTACTATTGCCCCGACATGGCGACCGCGGTCAGCGCGACCCTGGCCAGCCTGGGAAATGTCGGCCCGGGATTCGCGGCGGTGGGACCGATGTCGAATTTCGCCGACCTTCCCAATGGCGGAAAGGCCGTGCTGGCCTGGCTGATGTTGGTCGGCCGTCTCGAGTTCTACACCTTGCTGGTCGTGCTGTTACCGTCGTTCTGGCGTAAATGACGACGGCCTTCGTATTCACGCGACGGGCGCAGACCGAAGCGGGACAACCAGGACCGGACAGGTGGCACGGCGCAGGACACCATCGGTCACGCTTCCGACCAGCAGGTTGTGCAGGAAGCCGTGTCCGTGTGATCCCATGACGATCAGATCGGCATCCCACTTCTCCGCCTCGGCAAGGATCTTCTCGACCGGATAACCCTGGAACACGAGCGCCGTTACCTGCACCCCCTGCCCATCCAGCGACGTCGTGAGCTCATGCATCCGACGGTGCTCTTCCACCAGGTCGCGCGCGACGGCGGCGCGGACGGACGGAGGGCCGGCATCGTAGCCGACGAACTCCGGTTCCGGCGCGGCGATGTGTAGCATCAGAATGTCGGCGGCCAACGCACGGGCCAACCGCACCGCTTCGCGAATGACAGCCGCGGTGGCATCGGAAAAATCAACCGGCACGAGAATCGTCTTCATGGTTGCTCCGCCTTTCCATGCAGATGATGGCAGGAAAAAACGGAGCTGGAAAGCTTATCCGACCCGGCATCACCAACCGCAAGCGGTGTAGGTGGTATCCACCCAGACCTGATGGCGCACGGTACGGTAATATCCGGGATTCCATACTTTATAACGGGTACCACAACCGCGGTTTTCATAAACCCAGCATCCGGGAACCCATTCGCGGCGGGTTTCCCACCGGTAGTAGCCGGAGGGCGCGGGTTGATGGATCACCACGGTGGGGGCGGGCTGATGGACCACGACCGGTTGTTGTACGACCACGGGTTGCTGGACCACGACTTCGCGGGCATAGCTACGGTTGCATGACGCGGCATTCGCGACGAGCACGCCCCCGACGAAACCGGCCACGGCGGACCATTCACGGTTGATGGCCTGGGCGGGCATGGTTTGCGCGGCGACGGCCAGGGTAGCGACCGACAGGATGGATTTCATTGTACGTTTCATGATGCGTTCCTCCAGTTGTTGTTGCATCCGGAGGGTGTGACGCACCGCCTGCGCGTTTATTCACGCACGGGAAACGTTATGGCGCGGTGAGGACAAGGATCAACTTGCCGCCGTTGGCGGGGATCCCGCCAAGCACGATGGGCGCATTGCGCGAAAGGGCGACCGAGGTGCTGAGCAGCGGTTCGTTGTTGCGCGACCAGCGGACCTCCGCGTGGCCACCGCGGCCACCCAGTCGGATCTGAAGACGGTGTCCATCCGGCAGTGAGATCGTGCCGTCGCCGCGCGACGGCAGAGCAAGGCTCCCCTCGCCTACGTAGCGGTAGAATTGGAATCCGAAGACCCGGCGCAATTTGTATTCGACCTTTTCGAGGCGGCGGTCGATCGGGGCCGATTCGTTCTGGGCCTGGATCATCAGGGCCTGCAAGGTAACCATGCCGTCGTCGGCGTGCACGGGCGGAGCCAGCATGAACCAGGCGACCACGAGCCACGCCGCGACATTGACCATCTTTGAAATAACCTTCATATCGTTTGCCCTCATGAGTCGCGCGGATCGACGGTCTGGGCTACGTCCATCCATATTACCGTCAAATCCGTTTCCGTGTCGGTATAAATCATGGTGGTGGCACCGGGAATCTCGGCGATCACCCACTCCACCCGGTTGGCCGGCGATTCAACCGGATCGGTCATGACCCACAGAGGAGTGCGTCCATCCAGCACACGCCAACCGGAAAGGCCCAGCACGGTTCCGATTGCCAGCACGGCCAGTCCTGCCGCCCAGCGGAATTGAACCCGCCACCTTCCCGCATAGGCAGCCTCGTCCTCCCCAGCTTGCTGATGGATGGCGCGGCGGATATCTTGCCAAGCGAGGGCGGCATCGGGAGGGGCGGCCGGGCTGCGCCGCAGGGAGTCGCCCAACGCCGTCCACTGGCGTTCCACCGTGCGCGCCTCCGGATCACGCGCCCGCAACGCCTCCAGGCGGATGCGTTCGTCCGGGGACAGGTTGCCGTCGAGTCCGCGGCTGATCAATTCGAGTTCGGATTTCTTCATAGGAATTTCCCCAGCGCCTGCTGCAACGTTTTCCGGGCATAAAACAACCGTGACATCACCGTGCCGGTGCGGACCTTCATCACGCGGGCGATCTCCTCGTAGGACATGCCCTCGAGTTCGCGCAGCACCAGGGCGGTCCGGTGCTCGGGCGAAAGGTCCAGCAAGGCGCGGTCGAAGGCGGCGCGGATTTCCGCGCGGTGCAGGTCATCCAGCGGTGTACGTTCATCGGCCAGTTCACGGCGGGCATCGAGGGCCATCGGATCGGCTCCGTCGCGCACCACCGGTTCGAGCGGATCCTCGGGACGGCGTTTCTTGCGCCGCAGGAAATCGAGCGCGGTATTCACGGCGATCCGGTAGACCCAGGTGTAGAAACGCGCTTCCTCCTTGTAGTCGGCGAGGCGCTGCCACGCCTTCACCCAGGCGGCTTGGGACAGCTCCCGGGCGTCTTCCGCATGATTCACCACCCGGTAAATCACGTTATAGACGCGGTTGTAATACACCTGCACCACCTGCCCGAACGCCGCTTCGTCGCCCCGGCGGGCCAAGGCGATCAGGCGGTCTATCTCCAGTGAGTCCGGCTCTTCCATGTCCGGGGGATTGGACGCAGCGGGTTCGGGTTTATTCATGGCCGCTACATTCCGGCCGGGCGGCGCGGTTGCCAGCCGTAGGTGTGGTAGGTCCACTGGACGCCGTTTCCATCCAGCTCGAGCAGGCCGTATCCGGCATCGGTCCCATGCCACGCGCCCCGCCACCATTTACCGCAGACGGCGCCGCCGGTGATGAAGGTGGTTTCGCCCCAGCGGAGCATCTCGTTGACGTGGAGGTGGCCTTGCAGGACGAGGAGCAGGCGGTGGTCGGCGAAGAGGTCGAGCACCTCGCGGTTGTTGACCACCCCGCGGTTGGCCGGGACGGGGGTGGTCACGGCATCGGTTCGCTGGAAAAACGAGGTCAACAGCGGCATGTGCGACAACAGGATGATCGGGGTTTCCCGGTCAACCGCGGCCAGGTCGGCGCGCAACCAGGCACGCTGTGTCTCGTCGATGTAGCCGCGGTACTTGAGTTCGTCGCGGGTGACCTCGATGGCATCGAGCAGGATGATGTGGTAGCCGTGGGCATCGAAGGAGCGGTAGGTCTGTTCCAACCCGAGGCGGCGGCGGAACTCGGCGCGCGGGTCCGGTTCCGGGGGCGCTCCGCCGGGTGGTTCGACACCGACGAGATCGTGGTTGCCGATCATGGCGTGGGGCGTGGGAACGAGTCGGTTGTGCAGGGCATCGAAGTAGGCGTCCCACCGGGGCGCGAGGGATTCCGGGGTGCCGTTGTAGCCATCGGTGATCAGGTCCCCGCCGCAGAGGATCAGGTCGGCGTGGTGCTGGTTCATCGCATCGGCGGCAAGGCGCATCGCCACCGGGGTTTCCCATTCGGTGCGGGCATGGATGTCGGTGTAGTAGAGGATGCGTACGCGCTGGCCGGAAGCGGCGTGAGGCGCAACCGACCACGCGAGGCGGCCGGGCCAGCCGAGGGATACGGCGCCGACCGCGGCAGCCGTGAGGAACGAGCGGCGGTCAAGCCCGGGTGACATGGCCATTCCCCCTCCTCCGCGAGAGCGCCATGGTCGCGACCAGTCCGGCGAGCAATACCAGGCTGCAGATCGTGATCAACTGCGGGCGGGTAAACCGGGTGATGACATAACGGCTGACCGGGCTGTCGTACGGAGGCGGATTCGGTCCCACCATCGCCTGCACCATCTCCTCCAGGTGCGGTTCCCATGCATAGCTGGAGGCGACCAGGGTTTCCGGAAAATAGGTGCGGAGGATCTGGTTTTCCCGGAAGGCGATCATCACATGCTCTACAATCGCATCCGGATCGCCGGCGGCCTTGATGGCGAGCGAGGCATGGCGGTCGCGCCGAAACAGATGGACACGCGCCTCAACGAGGAAGGGATCGACATAGGCCGGATAATGATGAAGGAAACGCGGGTAGTGGCGTTCCGCCTTGTATTGGTCGAGGATGGCCGCGACCTCCGCGGCGCGGGTGCGGTCCTGCTCAAGCAGTTCGTCGGGACGAAGGCGCGAATAGAAGGAACCGATGTCCGGGTCCTCAATACGGAATCCGTAGGTCGCGGTCACTTCATCGATCTGTTCCGCCGCTGGCATCAAGGTGGTGTACCAGGCCTTGAAGCCGTCGTGGTTGGTTACACAGAAGAGCAACAGGGCCGCGATCAGCGACACGAGGCCGGAGGCCCAGCACAGCCCGCGGCGGGTCCAGGGCCGCACCACGCCGGCCGGCCGGATACCGAACGCGATGGCAACCTGGACGAGCAGCCCGGCCATGGCATTGATCCCGACATCGCGGTAATCGAAAAAGCGGCGGGGCACGATCCACTGGATCAGCTCATCGCACAAGCCCAGCAGGATGCCGAGCAAGGCGGCAACCAGGTAGACCGAGGGATCGGATAACCGGTGGCGAAGTGCGCGGAACAACAGGATGCCGAGCACCCCGTACTGGACGAAATGGAGGGACTCCTCGGGATTCAACCGGAGGTTCCAGGTCATGGTGCAGAACAGGCCGAACACCATGCCGAGCACGATCATGCCGGAGGGTTGGCAACGCAGCTGGCCGCGCCAGACCGACCGGATCAGCAGCAGGGCGGCCACCGCGAAGGCACCGAACGTCACGACGAGGAACAAGGTTTTGCCCCCGTGGTCGCGCACGTACTCCTGGATGGTACGGGCCAGCGGGATGGTCATGTAGATGAAGAGCAGCCAGCACCCCGCCCAGAGCCATGACGTGGCCTCGTCTTCCGCCTGCCGTGTTTCCTTGACCATCACGTCACTGTAGCGATGGCACCGGTTCGCGTCCATAGCGCAGGTAGATGAACAGCAGCAGCGCGACGAGGATGACCAGGGCTATCCAGAGCTCGAGTTCGGTTGCCACCGTCACCAAGTGATCACTGACCGGGCTGACATAGGGATAATCGAGATCGGCCGAGCCCGCGGCGAGTTCCAGCGTGGCATGGCTCCAGACCATTTCGGAAGCAACGAGTGACGCCGTGAAATACTTTTCCAGCAGCTGATTTTCCCGGTACGCCACGGTCAGGTGGTGGACGAAGCGGCGGGGATCCTTTTCCAGGTACTGGCCTGCCGTGCTGAGATAATGGTCGCGCCGGTGCAGGTGAACACGGAACTCGTGCAGCAGCGGATCGGAGGAGGCGTTGAACAGGCTGATGAATTCACGGTAATCCACCAGCGCCCGGTAACGGCGCACCAGCTCGCCCACCTCCTGTCCGCGCATGCGGTCATTCCGGATCAACTCCCCCATCGTCATCCGCGAGAAAAATACGCCGATCTGTGGATCGCGGTGACGGTAACCGAATTCCGCCATCACGCTCTCGTTGTTGTACAGGAACCGCATGAACGGGATACGGGTCGCATAGATGTCAACCCGGGCCGGAGTGTTGGCGATGGCACCGCCGAGGCACAACAAGGTGACCAGGGTCACCTTGCAGCATAACCGCACCGACGCAGGCGTCACCCGGCTTTGGATGCCGGAGGGGTTGATGACCAGGGCGATGATGCCCTGGATGAACAGGCCGGCCATGGCATTCAGGCGGATATCCCGGAAATCCCAATAGCGCCCCGGCATCAGCCATTGGAGAAATTCGTCAAGCGAGGCGATGATCAGCAACGACATGGCGGCGATCGGGTAGATCAACCGATCGGTCACATGATGGCTCCAGGCGCGAAACAGCAGGAAGCTCAGGATACCGTACTGGAAAAAATGGATCGCCTCGGCGGGGGTCTGCAACTGGTTGCGCATGACCCACACCGCCCCCGCAAGCAGCAGGGCGAGCCAAGCCAGGCGGCGTACAATGCGGCGTTTCCGGCGGCGAAAGATGTAGGATGCGACCACGATGGCCACGAAGACGCCCATGATCGCGGCGGCGACGAAATAGGCGCGGCGCCCGAGCCAGGCTTCGAACATGCCCTGGATCATCCGGGCCAGCGGGATGGTACAGAAGATCAGCAGGGAGAATGCGATGACAAGCAACCAGGAATTCCTGCGCTGCCCCGATTCAGGAAGTTGTAAGAAGAAGTTCCGCATGCCCGCGCAACGTTGTAGGGCCGAGTGTAACACGAAGCGGGCTGATCGCACACGGCAAAAAAAGACCCGGCCTGGAAGCCGGGTCCACGGACCTGCATGATGGCGGCCGTTACTGCTTGATGGCTTCGATCTCGAGGATCAACCGGACCTGGTCGCCCACGACCACACCACCGCCATCGAGCGCCTTGCTCCAAGTCAGGCCGAAGTCCTGGCGGTTGATGGTGGTGCCGCCGGATAGGCCGATGATCACGCTGCCCCACGGATTGGTAATCGGACCACCGACCTCCACCGGGATGGAAACTTCCTTGGTTACGCCCTTCATGGTGAGGTTGCCGACGAGGGTAAGGTTCGGCAATTCGCCTTCGACGCGGGTGGTCTCGAAGGTGATGGTCGGGAACTGGGGAGCGTCGAAGAAATCCTCGTTCCGCAGGTGATCGTCACGTTTCTCGTTGGCGGTATCGATGCTGGCCACCTGGATAACGGCCGAGGCCTTCATCGAGGCAGGATCATTCTCGTCGAATTCGATGGTGCCGTCGAATTCGCCAAAGCTGCCCTTGACGTTGCTGACCATCATATGGCGGACGGAGAATCCGATGGTGGTGTGCGCGGCGTCGAGTTTGTAGGTGGCGGCTTGGGCGAAGGAACCGAGCAGGCCGGCGGCCATGATCACGGCGAACGACTGTTTCAACGATCTGTGCATAAGGGAACTCCTCTTGGTTATTGGTAAACGCTACGCCGCCCCTGCCCACTCGTCAAGGACGGCACCGGAATAGACACACCGTCGTGCCCGTTGTTCATTTCCGGAACAAGATGGCCCGGGCCAGCCGGGCCTCTTCGAAGCCAAGGGCTCCGCCGGAGGCCTGCACCACCGCCGACAAACTCTTGGAGCCAGCGGAGGCAAACCAACCGGCGATTTCCTCGCGACGGTGGGCAGGCATCAACCGGTCGGGATCCTTGATCAATCCCTCGGCCAGGGCCTGCTCAATAGAACGGATGACGGTGGACACCTTGATTCCACGTTCCTCGGCGGCTTCCTCGACGGAACGCCCCGCATTGAGAAGTTCCGCGGTCTGGCTGATGGCATGGTGCGGATCGCTGCGCGGCACGGCGGCGGGTGCGGGCGCCGGAACCGTCTCCGGCGCGGGTTGCCCGTCGCGGTAGGCGCGTACCACCGCCAGGAAGTCGTCCCCATAGGTTGCCAACTTTTGCGCGCCCACGCCCACCACCTGACGCATCTCCTGGGCTGTGACCGGCTGGCGTGCCGCCAATTCGCGCAACGTGCGGTCGCTGAAGATAACGTAGGCCGGAACACCGGCTTCGCGGGCCAGGCGGGCGCGTTCGGCCCGGAGCAGGGCGAACAATGCCGCATCGGCCTCGGGCCATTCCAGCAAGGCGGATTGGCCGCTCCGCCGGGTCGCCTTTTCCGCAACGCGCAACATGGTGAACGGCGCCTGGCCGCGCATGATGGTGCGTCCTTTCGCGGTCATGACCAGTCCGCCATGACGCTCCGGATCGGCGACCAACGCCTCCTGGGCGACCAGGCCATCCACCACCCGACGCCAATAGGTCACGGGCTCGTCCTTGCCGCAGCCCCAGGTCGGAAGCTGGTCATGGCCGAGTTGCCGCATGCGTTCGGTCGAAGCGCCACGCACGAGTTCGATGAGGTGGCCGGCCCCGAACCGCTGGCCGGTGCGCACCGCCGCGGACAGGATTTTCTGCGCGGCAACCGAGGCATCAACCGATTCCACCTCGCCGACACAGACATCGCAGTGACCGCAGGATGGATGGGCGTACCGTTCACCGAAGTAACCCAGCAGGCTGCGGCGGCGGCAGACCTGCTGCTCGGCGAAGCGGACCATCTGGTTCATCTGGGCAAGGGCGGCGGATCGCTGCTGTTCATCTTCGAGCTGATCGATGAAATGGCGCAGCCGCACGATGTCGCCGCGCCCGAAGAACAGGACACAGCGGGCGGGTTCGCCATCGCGGCCGGCCCGGCCCGTCTCCTGGTAGTAGCCTTCGATGTTGCGGGGCAGGTCGGCATGGAGCACGTACCGGATATTGGATTTGTCGATGCCCATGCCGAAGGCAATGGTCGCGACGACCACCTGGACCTCATCGCGGTTGAACGCGTCCTGGTTGGCCCGGCGTTCCTCGGCCGGCAACCCGGCGTGGTAGGCGAGGGCCTTGATGCCGGCAGCGTTGAGCCGGGCCGCGGTGGTTTCCACCGATTTGCGGGATCCGCGGTACACGATGCCGGAATCACCGTTGGCGGCGCGGATGAAGGCGATCAGTTGCTGGTCGACCTGGTCCTTCGGCTCGACCTTGTAGTAGAGGTTCGGCCGGTCGAAGGAGGCGCGCACGAGAAACGGATCGCGCAAACCGAGCCGCTGGACAATATCCTCCTGCACGCGGTGGGTGGCGGTGGCGGTGAAGGCGGCGACGGGTATGCCCGGGAACTCCTTCACGATGCGGGCGAGTTCGAGGTAGTCGGGGCGGAAGTCGTGGCCCCACTCGGAGATGCAATGCGCTTCATCGATGGCGAAAAAACGGATGCGCCACGACTGCATGCCCGCACAGAAGTCCGGAAGGGCAAAGCGTTCGGGCGACAGGTAGAGCAGATCGAGGGTCCCCTCCCCGATCGCCCGGTACACGCGGCTCCGTTCGGCCGCGGTCAGCGTGCTGTTGAGGTATTCGGCGCGCAGGCCGTTTTCGCGGGCGGCATCCACCTGGTCCTTCATCAGCGAGATCAACGGACTCACCACCACGCACAGGCCATCGAGTACGCGTGCGGGCAGCTGGTAGCACAACGATTTGCCGCCGCCGGTGGGCATGACGGCGAACACGTCGCGGCCGCCGAGTATGGCACTGACGATCTCGCGCTGGTTGGGCCGGAACGAGGCAAAGCCGAACACCTCGGCCAGCACGGAGGCGGCGCGGCGTGAACGGTCATCGAGGATATCGGCTGGAGCATGCATGGCGTCAGGGGCGGCGAGCATCCGGTCCGAAGCACAAAAGGTCAAGCGCGCAGGCCGCCGAATCGGCTGCGGCCTTTACTCGTAACGCAGCGCTTCCACCGGGTCCATGCGCGAGGCGCGGATGGCCGGGGCCATGCCGAAGACGAGGCCGACCAGCCAGGATACCGCGAGCGAGGCGATCACCGCGCCCGGGGTGATGACCCCTTCCCACCCCGTGAAGCGCGAGGCGAGCGGGACGAGGATAAAACCGCAGAGACAACCGAGCACGCCGCCGATCGAGGACAGGGTGACCGTTTCAGCGAGGAACTGGTAGAGGATATCCTGGCGGGTCGCGCCGATGGCCCGGCGGATGCCGATTTCGGGGATACGTTCCGTGACCACGGCCAGCATGATGTTCATGATACCGATGCCGCCCACGACCAGCGAGATCGCGGCAATGGCGATCAGCACCAGGTTCAGGATGCGCTGGGTGCGTTGCTTGGCCGACAGGATCTCCAGCGGAACCGTCATGCGGAAGTCGCCCTGTGGATGGTTCATCTCCAGATTCCGGCGCACCAACGAGGCGGCAGCGGGTACGTCTTCCTCGGAAGGCAGCCGCAGGATGATCTGGCCGAGTTCGCTTTTGGTGAACTCAACGCTGCCGGCCTCACGGCGGATGCTGGTCGTGCCGTAGGTGGTGCGGGCCGTCCGGTAGGGAATGAACACCCGCGAGTCACCACCCTGCGCGGCCTGGCGCACCACCCCGACCACTTCGTAGAACACCTGGCCGATGCGGATCGGTCGTGCGGCGAGACTGCCCGGGGGGTGGTACAGGTGGGCGAGGTTTTCGCTGACCACGGCGACGCGGTTTGCCCGTTCCTCGTCGGCCTCGGTGAGTCCACGACCGGCGATCACCTGGGCATGGAAAAACGAAAAGTAATCAGGCAGCACACCCATGGCGCGCGCATCGACCCGGCTGCTGTTGAGGTACACCCGCGCGGCGAGCATGTGGGTGATGGTTGAATCCGCTTGCGGGAGCAGCGATTGGAGCTGGCGGACATCCCGGTGGGTCAGGCCAAAAGTGAGCAGGCGCAGCCCGCGACGGCCGGACTGGCTCGAACTGGTTTCCACCGGTTTGGTGGGTTGAATGGACTCGGCGATGATGTTGCGCAGCCCGAGCCCGGAAATCTCCCGCAGCACGGAACGCTGCGCCCCCTCCCCGATGCCGAGCATGGTAATGACCGCGGCCACGCCGAAAAAGACACCGAGCAGGGTCAGCAACGAACGGAGCTTGTGGCGTAGCAGGTTCCGCGCTCCGCTGGACATGAACTCGGCGATGCGGGACGGCGCGATCACCGGTCCGCCTCCTCGGTCACCCGCCCATCGTTGATCCGGATCAGGCGAGGCAGCCGGCGGGCGATGCCGATATCGTGGGTGATCATGATGATCGTCGTGCCCTCGGCATGCAACTCGTCGAGCAGGCCGAGGATGTCCTGGCCGGTCTTGCTGTCGAGGTTGCCGGTGGGTTCATCGGCGAGCAGCATCAGCGGCTGGGTCACCAAAGCGCGGGCGATGGCGGTGCGTTGCCGTTCGCCGCCGGACAGTTGCGAGGGCGCATGGGTCAGGCGGTGCGACATGCGGACCTGCTCAAGGCGGGCGCGGGCGCGTTCACGCCGTTCGGCCGCGGGCACCCCCTGGTAGAACAGCGGCATCTCGACGTTTTCCAGCACGGTCAGGTTCGGGATCAGGTGGAAGGACTGGAAGATGAAGCCGATCTCGCGGCCGCGGGTGCGCGACGCCTCTTCATCGCTCATTGTCGCGACATCGCGGCCCCGGTAGAGGAAACGCCCGCGGCTGGGACGATCAAGCAGTCCGAGAATATGGAGCAAGGTCGATTTACCGGAACCGGACGGGCCGAGGATGCCGACGTATTCGTGCGATGCGATGGACAGGGTCACATCGTCGAGCACGGTCAGCGCCGTCCCGTTCAGGTAGGTCTTTCCAACTTGTTCCAGACGGATCACGCTTACTCCAATACCGGATTCAGGAGCACCCGTTCGCCCTTCTTGAGCCCGTCGAGCACTTCGACATGGGTGACGGAGATGCGGCCGATGCTGACCGGCTTCTTCTCCGCGGTGGCGGGTCCGCCCTTGTACACAACCCAGCCGTCGGCGTCGCGGAAAACCGCCTGGATTGGCAGCAGCAGGGCTTCCGGCACCACGTCCACGACAATCTCGGCTTCGCAACTGAATCCCGGCCGCAGGCCTTCGCCGCCGGGCAGGGAGATCTCGACCTTGAATTCCTTCACATCCGCGCTCATCCACCCGCTCGGATTGGCCACCTCGGCCACGCGCACCACCTCGCCGGTGAAGCTGCGCCGGCCCATCGCCTCGATGTAGACCGAAGCGGACTGCCCGGCCTTCACCTTGTCCACATCCGCCTCGGGAACATTGACGGTGGCCATCATCGCCGACATGTCTGGCAGGGTAAACAGGACTTCGCCGGGATTCAGGTTCATCCCGACCTGGATATCGCCGCGGCGCCACTGGTTGTTCGGATCACCGTAATTGACCACGCCGCCGATCGGGGCACGCACCTCGAAGTCGATCCGCTCCTTGCGCAGGGATTCCAGATCGAGCGCGGCACGGTCGCGGGCACGGATGGCGGTGTCGAGCGCCTGCCGCTTGTTCTGGCCCTGCACTTCGTTTTTCTTGATGGTCTTTTCCAGCTCGGTGCGGGCTTTCTCCAGGTTGCTGAGGGTCTTGTTGCGCCGGAGCGGCAGGTCATATTCGTGGAGGATGCGCAGTTCGAGCCGCGCCGTCTCGGCTTCGACCGCGGCGGTTTCCATGGCGATGCGTTCCTCCTCGACCTGGTCCTCGGTGATGAATCCCTCCTTCAGCAGGTCCTTCGCCTCGGCATGTTTGCGGACGGTGCGGTCACGCTCGCTTTCCGAGGTGGCGATCCGCAACTCGGCGGCGCGGACGTCTTTGGGTTCATCGCCCTCGGTGAATTTCTTGAGTTCCAGTTCGGCGTCGCTGACCGCCTGTTCGGCGAGCTTCAGGGCATTGGCGTTGTCCAGGTCCTGGATTTCCAGATCGGTACGGGCCGAGACAACCTGCAATTCACGGTCAGCGAGGGTGGCTTCGGCCTCGTTGATGCGCTGGTCGATTTCCTCGGAGGCAAAGCTGGCCATGACATCGTCCTTCGCGACGCGCGATCCTTCGGGAACCATGAAGGAGACCTGCACCGACCGTTTGATGCGCGGGATGATGCGGTTTGCCTCGCGCGACAGGACCTCGCCGGAAGCGCGCACGGTGACTTTCATCGCGCCTTGGGCAACCTCGGCATAGACGCCATCGGGTGCGGCCGCGTCACCATCGCGCCCGCAGGAACGGATGAGCAGGACGAGGGCGATCACCGCGGCGGCTATCCGCGCGGCACGAGAGGTGAACCAGGTCTTCTTCATTGCTTCATCCTTCCGGGCTCCGTTCGACGATCGCCCCGTCGCGCGCGACCCCGAGCAGGCCGACCTGGCGCAGCAGGTTCAGCCGCTGGACCTCGTAGTCGGTCAGGGCGGTGATGTAGGCATTGCGGGCATCGAGCAACTGATTGGCCGCCTCGACGACATCGCGGTTGGAGAGCGTGCCGTTGCGGAACTGGAGCAAGGCGTTCTTGGCGCGTTTTTCCGCAATCTCGATGTTCTTGAGCTGGATATCGACGGACACGGTGAGCGAACGAAGGCGGCTGTAGCTTTCGCGCACCTCCAGCAGGATGACATCGAACTGCTCGGCATAACGGCGCTCCGCCGCTTCGCGATCGAGTTCGGCGCGCCGGATGGCATCGCGGCGGTCGCGGCGGTCAAACGGGATCTCCGCGGCCACCCCGGCGCGCCAGTCGTTGCCGTAGGTTTGCTCGCTGATCGCGTCGGCATTGTCCGCGCTCCACTCCGAGCTGCCGAAGGCGTTGACCTCGGGCAGGTAGGCGTTGCGGGCGACGGCGACCCGTCGGCGGGCATCCTCGACCCGGTCGCGTGCGGTCATGAGATCGAGACGGTTGCTGACCGCAAGGGCGAGCGCCTGCACCTCGTCGAGTTCAACCCGCTTCATCGGCGGGATATCGTCGGCGAGTTCGGCGGGGGTGGCCGAGGGCAGGCCGAGTTGGACGAGGAAGCGGCCGACCGCTATGGTGTAGGATTCCTCGGTGGTGGTGAGCCGGTTGAGCGCGGAGAGCTCCTCCTGTTGCGAGCGGAGGACGTCGATGGCCGGGGCACGGTTGACCTGGAACAGCGCCTCGGAGCGCTGGCGGAGAAAAACAAATTGCTGGTAGTTGGTGCGGGTGTTTTCCACGGTCTTGCGCTGGCCAAGCAAGGTGTAGTAATCGCCTACGACATCGATGGCGAACTGCTGGCGCTGGAGGCTGAAATCACGCAGGGCGTACAGGTAGTCGCGCTCGGCCTGGATCAGGTCCTCGTGGCTCGCGCCATACCCGGCACCGGCGAGCAACGGCTGGTCGAGGCGGGCCTGGGCGCGGCTGCTGAATCGATTCCCGCCATCGAGCGCGGTGTCGTCGGTCACCCCCTGCTGGCCGGTCAACCGCGCCCGCGCCCCGGTGGGCAGGATACGTTCGAGCGAGACCGAGGCGGTGCCATCGCGCCGCTCATCGCGGTCATCACCGGCCGCGATCACATACTCGAGGGTGCCATCGAGGTTGAACCCGAAATCGCGCCGGGTACCGAACAGGGACAAGCCGGCGCGGTACAGGTCGTCGCGACGGGTTTGCAGGCTGCGGCTTGAGGCGGCCGCGATGCCGAGAACGCTGCGGACATCGAGGACGACGGGGGTGTCTCCAGCCGCGAGCGGAGCGGGCGGCTCGATGGATTGGGCGCTGTCGGCCACGGTTTCCGCTGATAAGCCGGGATGGGCATCGGCGGTTTCTGCGGCGAGGCGGGTGACGTTGCGGTCCAACGAGCGGGGGCTGTAACAGCCGGTGAACCCGGCGAGCAGCAGAACGATGGCGCAACGGAATCGTGTTCCAGCGATTGGACAACCGGCGCGGCTTCGGTTCCAGGGGTTGGACAAGGGTTCAAACATACGAAACATCAATACTCCAGTTTGCCTCAATCCGCCAACCGGTACAACTTGGATCATCGCCCGGGGTAAAGAGTTCAATCGTCCTTCACCGGTCCGCGACACGGCGTTGACTTTTTGCACGGTTGTCGTAGGTATGGGCCATGGCATATCCCGACGTACACCATCGTTCCGTGGTCATCACCGGCTGCTCCACCGGTATCGGCCTGGCCTCCGCCCGGCTGTTGCGCGCATCCGGCTGGACGGTCGTCACCACCGCACGCAAGCCGGAGGACCTGGAGCGGTTGCGGGCCGAGGGATTCATGGCGGTGGCCCTGGATGTAGCCGATGCGGTCTCGGTCGAGCGGGCCGCCCCGGAGCTTATCGCGGCGTGTGGCGGCAAGGTCGGCGCGCTGGTAAACAACGCGGGCTTCGGCCAGGTGGGTGCGATGGAAGACCTCAGCCGCGCGGCCATCGACTACCAATTCGCGGTGAACGTGGTCGGACTGCAGGACCTGACCAACCGGCTGGTGCCGGTGATGCGCGGCCAGGGATATGGCCGGATCGTCAACATCAGCTCGGTGCTCGGCCGGGTGAGCCTTCCGTTCATGGGTGTCTATTCGGCCAGCAAGTTTGCCCTCGAGGGCATCAGCGACGCAATGCGGATCGAACTGGCGGGCAGCGGGATCGCGGTGGTGCTGGTTGAACCGGGTCCGATCGCCACCGCCTTCCGCGAGAATGTCGCGGCCCGCGGGCACGCCACGCTGGACCCCGCCCAAGTCCGTCATGCCGACTACTACCGGCGCGAGATCCAACGGCGGGCGGAGCAAAACAAACACCCCGGGGCCTTCACGGCCGGACCGGAAGCAGTCGCGGTGAAAATCCGGCACGCGCTGGAAAGCCGGCGGCCCAAGACCCGGTACAAGGTCACCTTCCCCGCCTACCTCGGCGCCTTCATGGCGCGGTTTGCGCCGGATTGGATGATCGACGCGATGATGGCGGCGCAGGTCGGGACGAAAAAAGCCGCCTCCCGGTAACGGGGGCGGCTTGTTCTCGGCGCACGGGGCGCGGCCGGATCAGACCTTGATCTTGGCCGGGCGGCGCAGCAGCGTGCGCATTTCCTGCGGGGTCATCTTGTTGACCTTGTCCTCGGGCAACCCGAGCTTGACCAACCGCTTGCGGTGCACTTTCTGGCGGGCGCGCTTGTCGGCCTCGCTCTTTTTCGGGCGGTTGGACGGTGTGTGACGATCGGCTTTTGTAGTCATAATCCTGTTCCTT
>CALBHI010000017.1 GCA_937894535.1 uncultured Verrucomicrobiota bacterium | reverse complement strand
AAGTCCCTCGGCTACGCCACTGGCCAATTCGGCAAGAACCACCAGGGCGACCGCCACGAACACCTGCCCACCGTGCACGGATTCGACGAGTTCATGGGCAGCCTGTACCACCTGAACGCCGAGGAAGAGCCGGAGAACCGCGACTATCCGCGCGACATGGTGCTCGCCAACGGCAAGACCTTCCTCGAAACCTTCGGCCCGCGCGGCGTGATCCATTCCAAGGCGGATGGCCAAGGCGGACAGACCATTGAGAACCTCGGACCGCTGACCAAGAAGCGCATGGAGACGATCGACGAGGAAACCCTCGCCGCCGCCAAGGACTTCATCCGCCGCCAGGCCGAAGCCGGTCAGCCGTTCTTCTGCTGGTGGAACGGCACCCGTATGCATTTCCGCACCCATGTGAAGCCCGAACACATCGGCATCTCCGGGCAGGACGAGTACAGCGACGGCATGGTCGAGCACGACATGCATGTCGGCGAGCTACTGGCCCTGATCGACGAACTGGGCCTGACCGACAACACCATCGTCCAGTACTCCACCGACAACGGTCCGCATTACAACACCTGGCCCGACGCCGGCACCACCCCGTTCCGCGGCGAGAAGAACTCGAACTGGGAAGGCGCCTTCCGTGTTCCCTGCTTCATCAAGTGGACCGGCAAGTTCCCCGCCGGCACGACCCTCAACGGCATCGTGTCGCACGAGGACTGGCTGCCCACCTTCGCCGCGATCGCCGGCGCCCCGGACATCAAGGAACAGCTGCTTTCCGGCGTGGAGATCAACGGCCGCTCGTACCGGAATTATATCGACGGCTACAACCAGCTGGACTACCTCACCGGTGCGACCAATGCTTCGCCGCGCAACGAGTTCATCTACCTGAACGATGCCGCCGAAGTGGTGGCGATTCGCGTGGGCGACTGGAAGGCCGTGTACCTCGAGAACCGGGCCGAGCAGTTGCAAGTCTGGCGCGAGCCGTTCGTGCACCTGCGCTTGCCGCTGCTGTTCAACCTGCGCCGCGATCCGTTCGAGAAGGCCCAGCACAACTCGAACACCTACCACGACTGGATGATCGACCGCGCCTTCGTGCTGGTGCCGCTGCAGGCCGTGGCCAGCAAGTTCCTGATGACCCTCAAGGATTATCCCCCGAGCCAGGCCCCCGGCGACTGGAGCCTCGATTCGCTGGAACGCCAGATCAAGGCCATGACCGTGGGCGGGAAGTAACGCCGCACCATCGTTTCCGTTGCATGCGGGCCGTCCATTCTGGGCGGCCCGCCCTGTCTAAGGAGTATCACCATGAACAGCATCCGTTGCCTTGTTGCCGCCTCGTTGGTCCTGGTCGCCGTCGCCGCGCAGTCTGGAGAACTTCCCTCCTGGCACGATACCGAAGCCCGCAACGCCCTGACCGCGTTCGTCGCCTCCGTCGAGGCGGCCGGTATTCCCCCGTCCGAACGGATCGCGGTGTTCGACAACGACGGTACCCTGTGGTCGGAACAGCCGATGTACTTCCAGGCGTTCTTCATCTTCGATCGCATCAAGGAACTTGCTCCGCAGCATCCCGAATGGGAAACCACCGAACCGTTTGCATCGGTGTTGCGAGGCGATGTGAAATCTGCCCTCGCGGGCGGGGAAAAAGCGTTGCTGGAAATGGCCATGGCGACGCATGCGGGGATGACGACCGAGGAGTTTGAGCAACTCGTCAGCGAATGGATCACCACCGCGCGCCATCCGGTGACCGGCAAGCGTTACACGGAGATGGTGTACCAGCCGATGCTTGAAGTGCTTTCGTATCTCCGCGCGCATGGCTTCAAGACGTTTATTGTCTCCGGCGGCGGCATTGAGTTCATGCGGCCGTGGGCCGAGCAGGTCTACGGCGTCCCGCCCGAACAGGTCGTGGGCAGCAGCATCAAGACGAAATACGAGGTGCGTGATGGCGTGCCCGTCATCGTGCGCTTGCCGGAAATCAGCTTTATCGACGACAAGGACGGCAAACCGGTCGGCATCCATCAACATATAGGCCGGCGCCCGCTGATCGCGTTCGGCAACTCCGACGGCGATTTCCAGATGCTCGAATACACCACCGCGGGGCAGGGGCCGCGCCTCGGTGTCTTGATCCACCACGACGACGCGGATCGGGAATGGGCCTACGACCGCACCTCGCACATCGGCAAACTTGATCGCGGTCTCGATGAAGCGGCGGCCCGCGGTTGGTTGGTGGTCAGCATGCAACACGACTGGTCCGCCATTTTCCCCGAACAACCCTGACCGGTACGTCGAACCCGCTATGGAAACCCCGCGTTGTGCCGCATGGCGTTGGTGGCCCCTGGTCCTGTGGCTCGCGGGAACCGTACCCGCTCGCGCCGCGGCGGAGGCCCCGGCGCACGGCTGGCTCGACACGACGATGCTGAAGCTGCGTGCGATGGAATTTGAATTCGCCCGCGCCGAGTCCGATGTCCCGTTTCTCCCGGTGATGGCCCTCGGCGTCACACCCTACGGGCGAACCAGCTTCCGCGAGGGCGGATCGGGTGAATCCTTCCGGCCGGTCAATGCCACCGCCTACGGCATGCTTCCCCTGTACATCGGCCAACGCGGCCTCGCCCTTGCGGTACCTTTCGTGGGCTTTACCGAATTTGATTTCTCCGGGGATCAGCGTGACGACGCCTCGGTCACCGCCGTGTACATTCCGGCCGGCCTGGCCTGGCAAACCGAAGCTGGCCAGCAATGGGCGGTCTTCGTCATGCCGGAGTTCTATACACCCCTGGAGGACGGCGGGGATACCGTGCATAGCGTGATGGCCGGGGTGATCGGCCGCGCGTTCCACGGGGAACGGACGGTCTGGTATTACGGCGGCGTGTATGACCGCAATTTTTCCGACGGCTATTTCCTCCCGTACCTGGGCTTTACCCATGCCGTCAACCCGCAGCTCAACGTGTCGATGATCGCCCCGTGGCCCTCGGTGAACTACGCGGTCACCCGCGATTTCTTTGTGCGGGCGGGTGTCGTCCCTTCCGGGTCGAGCTGGGATGTGCGTGGCGATCCCGGTGAACGCGAGGCGGTCATGTCGTTTGGCGGCTGGAATGCCGGCCTCTGGGCGAATGCGCGGATCCGCGGGGCGGTGTGGGGTGCCTTCGGATTCGGCTACTCCGGTTTGCGCGGATTGGAGATCGACACCGAAGGGGACACACAGTTTGATGTCGCCATGGAGTCCGAACCATGGGTAACTGTGTCGATCAGCATCCGTCCCGAATAACCACTGCATGCGAGGATAAACATGAAACCATATTCTTTTGTTCTTCTGCTGGGGCTGACCCTGCTGAGCGCCTGCCAGCGCGGCCCGCAGTTCCCGCCGCTCGGCGAACCCGGCGTCACCCGCCATGGCGCGGTGGTCTGGCGTGATCTGGTCACGCCCGATCCGGCGGCCGCCATGGCCTTTTACGGCGAGCTGTTCGGGTGGACCTTCGAGCCATTGGGTGACACCGGGTATGTGCTGGCCTCGTTGGAAGGGCAGCCTGTCGCCGGTATCCTCGATGCCCAACGCACCGGCCGTCCGGTCCGGTCGGCCCTGTGGTTGCAGGCGATTTCGGTCCCCGATGTCCGTGACGCCGCGCGGGCCGTGGTGAAGGCCGGCGGGAAGATCCACTACAAGCCATCGATGCTTTCCGGCCGCGGCCGCGTGGCGGTGGTGGAGGATGCAGAGGGTGCCCTGTTCCAGCTCGTGACCTCCAGCAGCGGGGATCCGGCCGTTCGCGAGCCTGCGCGGAACAACTGGCTCTGGGCCGAGTTGCTGGCCGGTGATACGGAACGCGCCGCCACATTTTATCAAACCGTATTCGGGTACGAGGTGGTGGCCGGGGGAGAAGGCGATTCTTCGTACCGGACTTTGCGGGCCGGTGGCGAGGCGCAGGCCGCCATCCTGACCAATCCCTTCGAGGACACGCGTTCGGCCTGGATCCCGTTCGTGCGGGTGGATGATGTCGCGGCGACCCTCGCCCGGTGCGAAGCCAAGGGCGGCCGCGTGGTGGTCGCTCCCGATCCGGCCCGCCGACGCGGCAACCTCGCCCTGGTGCTCGATCCCTCCGGGGCCCCACTGGCCCTGCAAACCTGGAGCCCGGATACCGAAGGAGGGCGGTGACATGAAGATGGTTTTATCATGGCGTTGGTTGATCCTCGCGATGTTGATGGCGGTCTCGGCGGTGGCGTGCACGATCACTCCGGGCTTGTCGGTGGGATTGGATGTGGATTATTACGGCGGCAAGTTCCATGTGAGCCCGGCGGCGCACGTGGGCATCACAGGGAGACCTTAGGCAATGAAGATGGTTTGTGGAGTCGGCCGCCACGCGGTGTGCGGCCTGCTTGCAGGTTGGGTGATGGTGTCCGGATGGATGCCCGTCGCCGGGGAAGAACCGGCACCGGTGGCGCCGCTCGTCGTGGTGGAGCAGGCGGACGAACCCGGCGTCTGGTCGGCCGTGCTGTGGTACCTGCCCAACCGGGTCATGGATCTGGTGGATATCGTCCGGTTGCGGCTCAAGGTCGGGCCCGGTTTCGGCATGACCGCCCGGGCGACGGATTTCGCGGCGTTTTATGCTGGCAGCCAGAAGACCGCGTTTATCGGGCTGCCCGGCCCGCGGTATCCCGACACGTTCCGGTATCCGTTCGGCCTCGAATACCAGCGCGGCCTGGTCATCGCCGGGGTCGATGCCAGCGATGAGCGGCCACACCCGCCGCGTTACGGGTTCTCCGAGGTCGATATCGGCCTCCACCTCGGCATCGTCGGCGCCGAAATCGGACTGGATCCGTTCGAGGTGGCCGACTTCCTCGCCGGCTGGCTGTTGATGGATTTGCGCGGCGATGATTATCCGCGAAAACGGGTCGAGCTTCCGGAACACGGCCGGGTGATGTCGCACTTCATCGCCGCCTCGGAACACGATACCACCAACCGGCCCGCGGTTTTTTCCGGCACCCAGGAACGCCTCGATTACCTCGCGGTGCACGTGCCGAACCGGCTGCAAAGCCAGATGCAATCCTTCGACGCGCGGTTCGCCGGGGAAGGGGATCCGGTGCTTGTGCATCCGCCGATGGACGAGCTGACCATGGGCCTGTACACCCGCACCCTGGTCGGCAAGAAAACCGAGATTGAACTGAAGCCGGACGTGAACCTCGATGTCGATTTGCCCAACCTCGAGCGGCGGGTCAGCCTTTTCGTGGAAAGCTCCTCCAGCGATGACCTGCCCGGCCGCGACAAGCTGGAACGCGAGGACGACGGATGGACCGTCGGTGCCCGCAGCAAGAAGAACGTGTGGGACATCAGCACCGATGTCGGCGTCCGGGCGAAATGGCTGCCCGAAGTGTTTGCCCGCGCTGCCTGGAAACCCACCTGGGCGTGGGGCGCATGGAAGTGGAATTTCGAACAGCGGGTGTTCTGGGAATCCGACGACGGCTTCGGTGAGTTGACCACCCTCGGCGCGGTGCGCTGGTTCGCCGACAAGCGCTGGGTATACCGGCAGATCACCTCGGGGAAATTCACCGAAGCCAGCGACGGCTACGAATGGGAACAGTCCTTCATGGCCGGCCGGGCCATCAAACTCTTCGACGAATCACGGCGGGCTGCCGGCCGCAGCATCGGCGCCGGCGACGCCATCGCCGGCTATGGCCTGCGCGCCTCGGTATTCGGGTCGGATGACAACACCGACCAGTACCGCCTTCTCGCCACCTACCGGTGGGACCTCTACCGCCAGTTTGTCATCGGCGAGGTGCGGGCCGGTCCCCAGTGGCGCGATAGCGAGGAGTGGGACACCGAAGCCCGCGTCGACCTCGGCATCGAGTTGCATTTCTAGTAGCCAACCCTCCCGGCGTCGCCGGTTGTCCAGTCCCTGGAAAAACGCCGGTGCCGCGGTTCCAGGGATTGGAATCCACCCCCGGCTCGGCGGGACCGCCTCGCTTCGCCCTGCCTCCCGGTTACGAAGTCGCCGCGCCGTGTTTTATGGCGTCGGGGCGACCTTCAGCCGCAGCTGGAGCGACGGGTTGATCGTGCCGGGCGGGATGGACATGCGGACGTCTTCGGTGATGCCGTCGGGGTTGGGGGAGGTGCTGACCTCGCTGATGCCGTCGCCCGGTTGCACGGCCCGCCACGCGGTGTTGTTGACCAGGTTGGTGGTGAGCTCCACGGCATAGCCGACGCCGGATTCCGGATCGAGCAGGCGGCGGTAGATGAATTGGAGCGATTGCAGGCGCGGCAAGGCCGGTTGCGGGTCGTCGTCCCGGTCGAGCCCGGTGGCGTAGCGGTAGAGATTCGCCACGCCGGAGGTGCCGGGGTCGGCGAGCGGTCCGCTGATCGCGGGGTTGAGCAATTCGCCCGCGGAGAAGTTGACGGACTGCCAGGCGGCGAAGGGCGTGGGCGGGGCGTAGAGTTCGATCTCATCGATGCCGATTTCGGGGCCCGTGGTCGCGACGAGGATGCGCACCCCGGTGGCAAAAACCGGCTTGAACGCGAAGAGATTGCGGCGGTACAGGACGTCGAGCAGGCCCGGATTCACGACCACGCCGATGGTCTGCCACGCGGTGTCCGGGGTGGCGGAAGAGGGATTCGGCGTCGTGGTGACCTGCAGGGTATACGTTCCTTCGGCGCGGCTGATCTGGTTGCCGGTGTTGTCGCGACCGAAGGCGATACGGTCGATGAGCACCGGCGTGGCCCCGAGGTTGATCCCGGCAAAACTGTTGACGGTGGATCCGATCCAACTGCTGTTGTTGCCATAGATTCCATCGTTCAACGCCGGGATGCTGTGCGGGAAAAACGGCAGGACATTCTGCGCGAACGGGATCTCGCCCAGGGCGAGATTCGGCGGCACCGGGTCGGACGGCCCGACGACCGGCGGCGCACTGGTGACCCGAACGCTCACGTGGAAGGTGCCGGTGGCGGCATTGCCGGACGCGTCGGTCGCGACCACGGTGACGAGGTTGGTGCCGGGAAGGAATTTCGTGGTGGAGGGCGGGGTGGCGGTGATGGCCGGCGGCAGGCCGCTGTTGTCGACGGCGAGCGGTTGGAGCAGGACCCGCACGCCGCCGGTATCGCTGGCGTAGGCGATGAGATCCTCCAAGGACGGGAACACCGGCGCTTCGTCGTCCGTAGCCTCGGCGGTGAGGCGAACCTTCCAGAGCGGAACATCCTGGTCGTTGCTGTAGAGGCGCAAGGTGGCGGTTCGCACGCCCAAGGGTCCGGTGGGGTTGTAGATGACGGACACGGTGGTGGTGGCGCCGCTGGCCAGGGGCATGATCGTGGCGGAGGTGTCCACCTGGAACTGATGGGTGTTCGCGCCAACCAGCATGAAGTTGGTGACGTTCAACGGACCGGGTCCCGTGTTGCGAAGAACAAACGTGTTGGTGACGCGTGTGCCCAGGGGAATCGTATCGAAGGTGATCACCGGCCAGTCCTTCACGACGGCCGCCGCGGTCAGGCTCTGCGCACTGCCAATCGACAGGGCATCTTCGATGCCCGCCGCGCCGGTCACCTGGGGCGATCCGGGTGTTCCGGAGACCAGCAGCGTGCCATCGGCACGACGGGCGACGGTGTGTTCAAGGCCCGATTCCACGTCCACGAGGTTGGTCGCGCCGCTCAGTCCCCCGTACTCGTTGGCTGCATTTCTTCCCCAGCCCACCGCCGTGCCGTCGGCCCGCAAGGCCACGGACGCATTGCGGCCCGCGGTGACCTGGACCACGTTGGACAGGCCGGCCGGTACATTGAGTTTGCCGAACTCGTTGTCGCCCCAGGCGACAACGGTGCCGTTGGCCAGCGCGGCGAGGCAATGGTCGGTCGAGCAACTGATGTCGATCACATTGGTCAGGCCGGGCGGGACGGTCAATTG
>CALBHI010000016.1 GCA_937894535.1 uncultured Verrucomicrobiota bacterium | reverse complement strand
GGGCCAGCCCACGGGCCATCGGGCGGTCGCCGATGGTGTCGACGCCAGCATCGGCACCGAGCCGGGCCGCCAGCCGGGAGTTGACGTTGCGCAGCGCCCCGAGATGGAGCTGCTGGGTCCAGCCGCGTTGTGCATAGGCGCGTCCGAGATGAAGAAGCAAACCGGCACGGAATCGCTCGGCTTCGTCCAGGGTGATGGGTTTCCCGGCGAGCACCCGCTTGAAAACCGTTGCGCTGAGCGCATCGCTCGGTTCTAGTTCCGGCGGTGCCTCGAGGGCATGGTCGGAAGCGCGGCAACCAAGGGCATGAAAGTCGTCGATGCGCCGCTCGTGGGCACGCAGAAAATCGTCCCACGTCCGAATCTCGGTATCAGCAGCTTCCCCCAGCTCCCGCACGTATTGGGTGAACACGGCGGGGCGATCGACGGCGAGGCCCCGGTCGGGGCGGAACGTCGGCACCACGGCGGCGGGGCTGGTCCCGTCGCGGCGGATGAGGCGGTGCCAGCGCAGATCGTCGGCGGGATCGTCAGTGGTCCCGATCAGCGCCACCTTCCAGTTTTTCAGAATGCCGTGCACCGAGAGGGCCGGCGTGGCCAGCAGGCGAGTTGTTTTGGTCCAGACCGTTGCGGCGGTTCCGGGATGCAGCCACGCGCGGATGCCGAAAGGACGTTTCAGTTCGAGGTGTGTCCAGTGGTAGAGTGGATTCATCACCGTCATCGGCACGGTGGCGGCCCAGGCATCGAACTTGGCCTGCGGGGTTGCCTTGCCGGTAATCAGGTCCTCGGGTACGCCGTTCGCCCGCATCGCCCGCCATTTGTAATGATCGCCCGCCAGCCAGATCTCGGTCAGGTTGGCGAATGTCCGGTTCTCCGCCAGGTCGCGTGGCGGGAGATGGCAATGGTAATCGATGATGGGAAGTTCCGCCGCAACCTCATGGTACAGGGAACATGATTGCGGGGTGGTGAGGAGAAAATCCTCGTCGAACAAGCCGGGCGCGGCGCGTGGTGTTTTCTTACGTTTCATGCAAGCTCCTGATGGCGTGATCGACCAATTCGTCCACCGGTCCCTCGCACGGCAGCACGATGGCATCGACCGGCTCCTCCAGGGTCCGCAACTGGCTTTCCAGCATGTTAACCTTCATGAAGTGGTCGGTGCGTTTGGCAAAATTCCGTAGCAGGGCATCGCGGTCACCCTTCAGGTAGATCCAGCGAAGGCCCGGCAGCCCGAGGGCCAGTCGATCGCGGTAGACCTGCCGCAACGCGGAGCAGGAGAGCACCGTAAGCTCGCCGCGGCGCACCGATGCGGTCAATGCTTCGCGCAAGGCATCCAGCCACGGCCAACGGTCTTCGTCGGTTAGCGGCGTACCTTGGCTCATTTTGGCGATGTTCGCGGGCGGATGAAAGTCGTCGCCCTCGATGAAGCGGGCCTGCAGGCGGTGGGCGAGGGCCCGGCCAATCGTGGATTTCCCGCTGCCGCTGACCCCCATGACGACGATCGGATGAATCAAAAAGTGGTTCATGACGCGACCTTTCCGGTGCTGCCACGCACCATCAGTTCCACGGGAAATCGCTTGATCCGGGGCAGGGGATGGCCATCGAGCAAAGCCTCTAGCGCATACTCGGTAAACGCCGCGACGGGCTGGTGAAGCGTGGTGAGGGGTGGCGTGGCCAACTGGGAAAGAAGGAGATCATCAAACCCGGTCACCGACACGTCCTCGGGTGTACGCAATCCCCGGGCGCGCACCGCCCCGATCACACCGAGTGCCACCGTGTCGCTCGAGCAGACCACCGCGGTGGGCCGATTCGCGCCGGCCTGCCGCAGGAGACGGCGACCACCGTCCATGCCGGCCTTTAACACCTCGTCCGATCCGTACACCACGTGGCGTGGTGGGATATGCATCCGGTATGCCGGGGCCAATGCACGCACCCGTTCCAGCCGAGCCCGGTGCACCTCCTGATCCGCGCCGACCAAACCCAGATCCCGGTGGCCCAGCGTGGCGAGGTGGTTGAGCAGCAAGCGGAAGCCGGCGTCCTCGTTCGGTCCGATCTGGGCAAACGCGGCCCGCTTGGCGATGGCACCGATCCGCACCACCGGGATGCCGCGCCGCAGCACCTCGGCATCCTCGTATTCATGCCCGCCGCCAATCAGCAGCAAGCCGGAAAGATCCTGCTCCAGCAGCAGGGCGAGGTCGCGCTGATGGATACGCCGCCGCTCGAATCCGGCTACCGCCAACGCGCAGCCGCGTTCGTGGCCGCGACGGATCACCCCCGCGAGCACCTGAGCAAAAAAAGGATCGGCGATGTCGGCCGCGACCACACCCAGCAGCGGGCCGCCGCCACCACGCAAACGTCGTGCCGCCGCGCTGGGGAGGTATCCCAACCTCGTTGCCGTATCGCGGATCCGTTCAACCGTCGCCGGCGTACACCCGATGTCCGCCGCCTTGCCGGACAAGGCGCGGGATACCAGCGATGCGGACAGGCCGAGTTTCGCCGCGATCGTTTTCTGGGTCACCCGGGCCACGGTCACACCCCGGAGAACGCCGAGAAACCGCCGTCAACCACGACCACGGTTCCGGTCACAAACGCCGCCGCCGGCGACACCAGCCACAGCAACGCACCCAGCAAATCATCCGGGGTCCCGAAACGTCCGGCCGGCGTGTGGGCGAGGATGTCGCCCCCGCGTTTCGATAACGCGCCGGTCTCGCGGTCGCGCAACAGGAAGCGGTTCTGCTCGGTCTCGATGAATCCCGGGCAAAGCCCGTTCACCCGGATCCCGGCGCCATACTGCTGCGCCATGTGCACGGCCAGCCACTGCGTGACGTTGTCCAGCGCCGCCTTCGCCGCCCCATACGTCGCCACGCGGGTGAGGGGGCGGATGGCACTCGCCGACGAGATGTTGATGATAACCCCGGTTTTCGCCTCGGCCATCGGGCGGCCGAAGCACTGGCTGGGCAGGATCGAGCCGAGCAGGTTCAGGTCGAACACCGCACGCATCGCCTCGGGGGAAAGATCAAAGAAACTGCGCGTATCCGAGGTCGTCGCCTCCGGTTGGTTGCCACCCGCCCCGTTGACCAGAATATCCACCCGGCCGTACGTCCGCATCACCGCATCCCGTGCCCGCTCCAGGTCGGCCGCTTGCAGGACATTCGCTTCGATGGGCAAAGCCTCGCCGCCGGCCTCCGTGATCTCCCGCGCCACCGCCTCCGCCTTGGCCCCGGTCCGGTTCAGCAGCGCCACCCGTACCCCTTCGGCGGCCAGCGCCTTGGCCATCGCACGGATCAGTATTCCGCCCGCGCCGGTCAGCACGGCCACCCGGCCGCTCAGGTCAAATGCAGGATGTTTCATGGCGGCCACCCTAGCCGGGGCGGGGTATGAAAGCAAGCTCACACGTGTGAGATAGTATTATCTTGCAAACAACGCGGCTTTCATCACGATGGCCCCATGGACATCGACATCGAACGGATCTGCGCCGACGCCGTGGCCGGTTGGAACCTGCGAGGGCGGCGCATCCTGCTGGTCGTGCCCGATCGCACCCGCACCTGTCCGCTGGCCGTGCTGTTCCATACCATGCACCGGTTGCTTGCCCCGGAAGCCGCGTGCGTCGATGTGATGATCGCCCTGGGTACGCATGCCCCCTTGCCCGAGCAGGCCATACTCGACCACCTTGGCATTACCCCGGAGGAGCGAGCCGGTGAATACCGTGGTGTGAAGCTGCTCAACCATGCCTGGAACGATCCCGCGCAGTTGACCTCGATCGGGACCATTCCGGCGGCCGAGATCGCCGCGCTGTCGGGCGACCGGTTCAGCATGGATGTCGAGGTGCGCGTGAACCGCGTCGTGCGCGACTACGATCTCCTCGTTGTGCTCGGTCCGGTGTTCCCGCACGAAGTGGCCGGCTTCAGTGGCGGTAACAAGTATTTCTTTCCGGGGATCAGCGGTCCGGAAGTGCTCAACTTCTTCCACTGGCTCGGTGCGGTGATCACCAACCCGCGGATCATCGGCCACGCCCGCACTCCGGTGCGCGCGGTGATCGACCGCGCGGCCGGGATGATCCCCGCCGAACGCAAGGCGGTCTGCATGGTGGTGGATGGACACCGGTTGGCCGGGCTGTATGCGGGCGATGTGGACGATGCCTGGAGCCGTGCTGCCGCGCATTCCGCGCGCATTCATGTGCGCGAAGTGGCGCGTCCGTACCACACCGTCTTCGCCGTCTGCCCTCCGATGTACGATGAGTTGTGGACCGCCGGAAAATGCATGTACAAATCGGAACCGGCGGTGGCCGATGGCGGCCGCGTGATCATCTATGCGCCGCATCTCCATGAGGTCTGCCAGGCCCACGGGGAAACCATCTTCCGGTTCGGGTACCACACCCGTGACTATTTCCTGAAACAATGGGACCGGTTCCGCCACGAACCGTGGGGTGTGCTTGCGCACTCGACCCACGTGAAGGGAATCGGTACCTACGAAAATGGGGTGGAGCAACCGCGCGTCGAGGTCATCCTCGCCTCGCGCATCAGCGCCGCGGATTGCCGCCGCCTGAACCTCGGTTACCTTGACCCGGATTCCCTGCGCCCCGACGATTACCGCGACCGCGAGGCCGAAGGTTTCCTGTTTATCCCGAAAGCCGGCGAGTTGCTGTTCCGCGCCCCGGCCTTTTCCGCA
>CALBHI010000015.1 GCA_937894535.1 uncultured Verrucomicrobiota bacterium | reverse complement strand
AGACGGCTTCGAGAGACTTCTTGCCGTGGATGAGTTTGGGTTCGTTGAGGTAGCCCCACTTGCTGGCGATCAGGATGTTGTCGCGGGTGTAGCCGAGGTGGCGCACGTCGGCGAAAAGTTTTCCGATGGTGCGGCAGTAGAGCATCTTGATGAAGGGGGTGTTGGTGCGGGCCTCGGAGCCGTACTTGAAGTGGCCTTCGTTGAGCATGAACTTGATGCGCTGCTGGCCGATGGCGGTCGGGAAGTCGATCGCGCAGTCGAGGGTCAGGCGCGGGGTGGCGGAGGTGCAGGGATGGAAGGTGAGGTAACTGCCGTTGGGAGCGCCGACGGTGACTTTTTCCTTCACGGTGAAGTAGCGCACGGGGCGATTGGTTTCGCGGCGGCCGGCGGCTTCGAGGGTTTCGACGAGGTCGAGGCTGCCGCGCTTGAACAACGGCGGGTCGCCGGAGCCCATGCGGATCATCACGTTGTCGATGGGCAGGCCGCACTTGAGGGCGACGATGTGTTCGACCATGCGGATGTAGTTCTGGGGCGGGCCGCTGCGCAGAACGATGTTGCTGACGATGTCGCCGGTGGTCCAGACGTTGCGGATGGAGACGCGGACGGGCAGGCAATCGGGAAGGTCATCGCGCACAAACCACCAGCCCTCGAGGTCGGTCGGTTCGAAGCGCAGTACGCGGTTTTCCTTGGCCATGAAGGTTCCGGGGCCGGCGACGGAAACCGGGCGCTCGATGGTGGACTGGCGTTTCGGGGCGAATTCGACGCCGCTATCCAGCAAATCCCAATCCACCGGTTGCCGTATAAAGCGTTCATGGGCGGGACGCAGGACATCCACCGCACCGGCCAACATCGTTCCAAAAGGTTCTGTGGTCATAGGTATGGGCGCGGACTGTAGACGATTTGCCGTCGTGTGCCAACCGCGAAGCGAGGGTTCGGCGGAGGCACCGGAACCGAAGGCATGGCCGTCAGGCCGGGACACGCCCGAACGGGTCAGGAACCCGACCACCAGGCGAGGGTGGCGAAGAGCACCACGGCGAGGGCGATGGCGGCGAGGCCGGTGGCCCAGCGGCTGAGGAATCCTTCCGCGCGGGCGAGGTGGCCGAGGGCGGGATGTGCGGAAAACGAGGGGGTGGCGGCCGGCGGGGGGGGCGCGGCAAGGGTGCGAGACGGCTTTATCCGGGACCAGGCGTGCATGATCCAACCGGCGACATCGCCGGGCGGGATGAGCGGCTCGGTGCGGGAATGAAGGCGGAGCACACGGGCACTCAAGGCATACACCACCAGACCGGCCAACAGTGGCAGCAGCAGGGTAACGGCATCGAGCATCGGTGCCGGGGGCATGCTGCCGCCTTTCATCCACCAACCGGCGGCGGCCGGGGTGGCGGCGAGGGCGGCGGCGAGCAGGAGCACCCATGGCAGGAGGATGCGTGCCGGGGCGGTGTGATGCAGATCGGGATTGATGCGGCGCAGGGTGACCAGATACCGGATCATCAACAGGGTCGTTCCGGCGGCGGCCGCGGTCAGCAACAGGCCGATGGTCGGGGCGCCAACCCAGACGCTGTCCTTCACGAGGTATTTGAGGTGGCTTTTCGCCACCGCGCCGCTGGTGAAGGGGGCGCCGATCAACGCGATGGCGGCAAAGACCGTGCCGCTCCAGAACAGGGTCGTCTCGAGCCCGCGCATCGGGCGCACGGTGCGGAGACCGACCGACAGGAAGAGCAGGCATTTGGCGATGCCGTGGTGCAAGGCGTAGAGCACGACGATCCAGCGGGTAATTTTTCCGGTCGCGGGATCGAGCAGGCCGAGGCCGACGGCGGTGATCATCAACCCCATCTGGCTGACACTCGAATAGGCCAGCACGGCCTTCGGATGGGTTTGCAGCAATCCGGCGAGCGCGGCCAGGAGGGCTCCGGCGACACCGAGCATGGCCACCGCGGATCCGATGCCGGGATAGGCGGTGTAGCCGAGCGGCAGGAAGGTCATCCATCCGATCAACCCCGCCTTGATCATGCTGCCACTGAGCACGGCACTGGCCGGGGTGGGTGCGACCGGATGGGCCATGGGCAACCAGACATGGAGGCCCAGCAGCCCGGCCTTCACGCCAAAGCCGGCCAGCAGCAAGCCGATGGCCACCGGCGAGGCCGGGCGGTTGGCCAATTGGTCGATGGTCAGGCCGCTCCCGCTCATTGCGGTGGCCGCAGGCTCGAAAAACAACAGACCTAGGGCGGCGAACTGGAGCATCTCGCCGAGCAGGGCCATGCCGAGGTAGACCCGTCCGGCGCGCAGGGAGGCGGGACGTCCGTCATGGATGACCAGGCCGTAGGACATCAGGCTCATCAGCGCGAAGAAACTGAAGAAGGTAACAGGATCGCGGGCGAGGATCAGGCCGATGTTGCCGGACATCGCGCCGAGCAGGAAAAAGTGGTAGCGGCGGCGGTGTTCATCGTGGGCCATGTAGGTGACGCCGAACCAGGTCGCGCAGGTCCACAACAGGAGGGTCAGGGCGAGCCAGGCGGATCGCATCAGATCGATCCCGAGCACGAGACCGAGCAGCAAGTCGGGCCAGGCACGTTCGGCGGGACCGGAAAAAACCAGCAGCCAGGCCGGGAGGGTGGCCCACGGCGCGATGCGTGCGATCCAGCGGGCAACGACCGCATGGCCGCCCAGCAGGGCCAGCAGCAGCGGGAACAGCGGGGCGAGCACCAGCAGGGTGTGGTGCCACGCTTCGGGGATGACCCACCAGGTCGGCATCAGTATTCCCTCCCGACGATGAGGTAGGCCCAATGGATCGGACTGATCACCGAGCCACCGAGCAGCCCGACCAGGATGGTCAGCACGGCGGTAGCGAGGGGCGGCACCAGCAGCCACCACGACGCCTCGAGGCGGCGGCCGCCTTCCGGAGCGGGCCACGGGGAGTCCGGTTGATCAAACCAGACGGTGCGCAGGATGGGCAGGAAGTAGGCGGCGTTCAGCAAGCTGCTGGCGACGAGTACAGCGAGAATCCACGGGTGTCCCGACTCGATCGCGCCGAGGCCGAGGTGCCACTTGCTGATGAAGCCGGCCAGCGGCGGCACCCCGATCATGCCGAGCGCGGCCACGGTGAAGGCTCCCATGGTCAGCGGCAAGCGACGCCCCACCCCCTTCAGTTCGCTGATCTTGTGCAGGTGCAGCGTCTCGGCGACATTCCCGGCGCAGAAGAACATGGTGATCTTCATGATGCCCTGGTGGACGAGGTGGACGAGGCCGCCGATCGTGCCCATCGGTCCGAACATCGCGATGCCGAGCAGGATGTACGACACCTGGCTAACCGTAGAGAAGGCGAGGCGTTTCTTGAAGTCGTCCTGGGCCAACGCACGCAACGAACCGTAGAGAATGGTGATCGCGGCGAGGACCATGAAGGCGGGCAGCAAGGCCTCCTCGTCGCAGACGGTGATGCCATAGACATCGTACACCACGCGCACCATGCCGAAGGCGCCGGCCTTGACGACGGCCACGGCGTGCAGCAAGGCGCTTACCGGAGCAGGTGCGACCATCGCCGCAGGCAGCCAGGCATGAAACGGGAAGAGCGCGGCCTTCACGCCGAAGCCGAGCATCAGCAGGAAGAAGATCACGGTCAGGGCGATCCGGTTTTCCGCGAACAGATCGCCGAGCACGCCGGTTTCGGTAAAGTCGAAAGGTCCGGCGATGGCGTACAGCCAGAGCATGCCGACCAGCACGAGGGCACTGCCGCCCAGGGTATAGGCGAGGTACACCGCACCGGCCTTCATCGACTTCTCGGTGCCGCGGTGGACGACCAGCGGGTAGGTGGTCAGGGTCAGCACTTCGTAGAACAGGAAGAAGGTAACGAGGTTGCCGGCGAGTGAAACGCCCATGGTGGCGGTCACGCAGAAGCTGAAGTAGGCGAAAAAGCGGCGGCGGTGGGGTGCGCCTTCGAGGTAGCCAATGGCATAGATGGTGGTGAGCAACCAGAGCACGGCGGACAAGGATGCGAACAGGATGGTCATGCCATCGGCGCGCAGTACGAGGTCCATACCGGGCAGGAACGGAATACGGGTCTGGTACGCGTGGCCTTGGAACACGCCCCACAACATCAGCATGACCAGCACAAGCTTCAACACGGCACCGGTGAGGTTCAGCGCGGTGCGCAGGCGGACGCGGTCCTCGCCGAGCAGGAGGATGGCGATGCCGGTGATGAACGAGGTCAGCAGCACGGCAAGCGGGATGAGCGTGTCGGGGATCACGGGACGCTCTCCAGGTAGGCGGCGAAGCCTTCGGGTGCACCAATGCGCAGCAGGGACAGGATCGGCAGCGACGAGAGGCCGGTGACGATCGACAGGATGGCGAGACCCAGCGCGGCGAGTTCAAGGATACGCGGTGGCGGGTGGGCCAGAACAACATCATCCGCGGCGAGCAGGCGGCGGAAAATGCGGAACAGGTAGCCGACGGCGAGAAGGCCGCCGGTGATCAACACCACGATCGGCAGGATCCGGCCTTCCTGGATCGCCGCGGTCATCATCATCCATTTGGGCAGGAAACCGGCACCGGGCGGGATGCCCATCAGGCTGATGCCGGCGAGGGCCATGGCGGTGGCGGTGACTGGAAGGTGGGCGCCGAGGCCGCGCAAGGCATCGAGGTCATCGCGGCCCCGGGCGTGGATCAATACCCCGGCGGCGAGGAACAAGGCGGCCTTGGCCAGACCGTGGGATACGGCCTGGTAGGCCGCACCGGCCCAGGCGCGACTGGCGACTTGCTCGCCCACGCCTTCCATCCAAAACGGAAAGGCCATGAACAGGTAGCCAAGTTGGGCCACGGTGGAATAGGCGATGACCAGCTTCAGGTGTTGCTGGCGGATGGCGAGCAGCGATCCCCAGAGCACCGCGGCCCCGCCGAGCCAGCCCAATCCCAACAGCACGCCGTCGGCGACGGCGGCAGGCCATAAGCCGGTCATGGTCCGGGCGAGGATGTAGAAGCCCCCCTTCACCACCAGCGCGGACAGGACGGCGCTGACCGGCGACGGGGCGCTGGCGTGGGCGGATGGAAGCCAGAAGTGCGCAGGGAACAGGGCGGACTTGACCACGAGCCCGGCGGTGATCAGCAGGATCGCCGCGAGGGCGACGGGGCCCGGGGTCAGGCGGGCGGCAACCTGGGCGAGATCAAGGGAGCCGGTCGCACTGTAGAGTACCACCACGCCCAACAGGTAGAGCAGCGAGGCGGCGAGGGCCAGCAGGAGATACCGCAGGCTGCCGGTCAGGGCATCGGCGCGGCCGCTCAAGGCAATCAGCGCGACGGCAGCGAGGCCAGACAATTCCAGCGTCACGTACCAGTTGAACAGGTCGCGCGACAGGAACAGGCCATGCAGGGCGGACCAGAGGAAGAACCAGAGCGGCCAGAAAAACAAGGCGCGGCGGCGGTCACCGGGTTCATCGCCGAAATAGGCGAGGCTGTAGATGCTGACCGCGATGCCGACGGCAACCGAAAGCCCGAGCATCAGCACGGCGAAGCCATCGATCCGCCAACCGATGCCCAACGGGGCGCCCCACCCTCCGATGTCCTGTTCGTAGGCGCCGACGGACAGCAGGCGGGTCAGGGTCATGACCAGCGCAACCAAGGTCGCGGCCAGGGTCAGGCCGACCACAAGGCGGCGGCCGCGGGCCGCGGTAATGGCCAGCACCACCGCACCCAGCGCCGGGAAGCCAACGAGGCCGGCTTCCGGTCCGAGAGTCCAGCCGGTCATGGCCGTTCCTCCGGATCATCCAACTCAACCGCGCCGGTCTCACGGTAGCGGCGGGCGGCGAGGACCACGGCGAAGGCGGTCGCGCTGACCGAGATCACGATGCCCGTCAGTACCAGCGCATGCGGTACGGGATCGGGATCCCCACCGCGGAACGCGAGGGCCACCATCAGGAGGAACGCGCCGGCCGAGGCGATGTTCAAGCTGACCAGCTTGCGGAGCAAGTGCGGCTGCCACCACAGGCCGTACAGTCCGAGCACGAACAGCGCAATCGCGGCCATGCTGTAGATGGTCACGGTCATGGCGCGTCCTCCCGGTGCACGGTGGCACGGTCAGCGGCGGCCATGAACAACAGGGCCAGGGAGACGCCGATCGACAGGGCCAGGGCAGTTTCGATGGCGAGGATCACCAGGCCGGCCCACGGTTTCGGGTAGGTCAACAGGGTACCGCTCCCTCCGGCGGTCAGCAAGGCGACCAGCAGGAACACGAGGAAGCCGGCGGCCACGGCGAGGCGAACGCGAATGGTGCGATGGATCGAGGACGGAAGGACACCGGTCGAGGCGAGCATCACGCCGATCGCTCCGAGCAGCGCACCGCCCTGGAACGCCCCGCCCGGGCGGTAGGCACCGACCCAGACGAAGTAACCGGCGGTCATCGCAATCATCGGCACCATCACCCCGAGGCCGACGAGCAGGACCGGGTTGCGGTGGGCCGGTTCCTGCAGCACGCGGGCGCAGGGTGCCACCGGCGGCTCCAGCGACCACACGGCCAGCACGGCCACGAGCAGCACGGCGATTTCGAGCAGGGTGTCGTAGCCGCGGAAGTTCAGCAGCACGGCGGTCAGTGGATGGAGCACGCCGCTATCCGGAATGGCCGCGCTTACCGTATCGGCCAGGCCGCGCCCCTCCGGATCAAGCGCCAGCACCGCACGCGCCAGCAGGATGGCCAGCCCGGCCAACACCGCGATCACCCCGCCATGCAGGCACCGTTGGATGAACGTGTTCACGGCCCCTCCTTGCCGGAGGGCGGCAGCAGGCGAAGGGCGTGGAGCAGCAACGCGCCGGTCAAACCGGCGCCGAGGGCGGCCTCGGTCAACGCGATGTCAGGCGCGCGCAGGCGGGCCCAGGCGAGGGCCATGAGCAGGCCGAACACCATGAACAACACCACCATGCGGACCATGGAGCGCACGAATACCGCGGCGGCGGCGAGGACCAGCATCGTTGCGGCCAGCAGGAGATCGAACACCGCGATCATCATGACTTTCTCCACGGTTTGATGCGGTGCCGCAGCGCGGCATTGGCCACGAGGTACGCCGCCAGGGAACTGCTGAACATCAGCAGCAGCCAGGCCAAGAGCAGTTTGATGGCCACGAAGAGCGAATCGGCCTGGAAGATCAAGGCCAAGGCGACCAGGCCGAGGCCGAGGTTGTCGGCCTTGGTTAATGCGTGCAACCGGGTAAATACATCCGGAAAACGCAGGACACCCACGGTTCCGGCGAGAAAGAAAAACATGCCGGCGATCAGCAGGAGGACGGTCAGGACATCAAGGAGATTCATCGACATCCTCCAATTCCTGTTCGGGCAATTCGGACCAGATGCGGCAGACGAAGGCCAGCAGCGTCACGGTGGCCAATAACGAAAAGACGATCGCGGTATCCACCAGCGAGTCCAAATCCAACCATGCCGCCATGATCAGCAGCAGCGCCGTCCCGGTGGTACCCAGCAACTGGGCCGCGAGCAGCCGGTCGGCGGAGGTCGGTCCGAGCCGCACGCGAAAGAGTCCGGCGATCAGATTCAACATGAGAAACACCGCAGCCGCGGCATACCACGCGGTCATGTCGGTCCCTCCCAGGTCTCGCCGAACAGGGCGGCCACCCTTCGTTCCACGCGCACCACACCACCCATCACCTCGTCGCGGCTGCCGGCCAACGCGTGCACCAGCATTTCCTTGTCCCCCACCGTGCAGGCCAGCGTACCCGGCATCAGGCTGATCATCTGGGCGAGGAACACGCGGGCGCCCAGCGACTGGACATGGAATTCATAGCGGTACAGGTGGGGATCCAGCGGACAGGCGGGGTGGAGCGCGCGGCGCGCCACGTCAACGCCACCGATCAGCGAGTCACGGATAAACAGTGGAACGATCCAGAGCAAGGCGGTGAGGCGGATGCCGCCCAGGAACAACGGCAAGGGTAACCGGCGACGGATCCACCAAGCCAGTGCCACGACCGGAAGGGCGTACCACCAGCCATCCAACCGGCCCTCCACCATCACCAGCCAGAACATCGCCAACGCGAAAGCGAGGGTCCACCAACCCGATCGCGTGGCGGATGCACCGCGGTTGTTGTATGCAGTCGAATTCATGATTGACGTTTCGTAACAAGCGTCGCATAACCTAACGGAAGAAGGTTCCCTGTCAATCCCAACCGGCCGGTTCCGCTTGATGCGACCGGCACCCCATGATTACGCTGGCATCATGCAGACACGACGCGGAGAAGTCGAGGCACGGATCACCGAAGCGATGATCCGGTTCGAGCGCGAATTCATGGGGCGTGGCCCCACGGAGGCGCGCACCTATCTCATAGATGACCTCGTGCTGGTGCGCATGAAAGGCGTCATCACCCGCGCCGAACACCACCTTGCCTCGGCCGATCCGACCGGACGAGGTCGTGATCTCGTCAAACAAAGCCGCACCGAAATGATTGAAAAAGCCCGCCCCATGCTGGCTGAACTGATCGAAAAAGAATTGGGAATCAAGGCGATCAGCCTGCATACGGACATCAGCGTAAAGTCCGGCGAACGCATCATCATTTTCACGCTGGAAAGAAAATTATTCGAACTGGCTTGACAAGGCGGCGCAGTTTTATTTTATTCGCCCACATCGAAGCGTGCGAAGGGAGCGTAACCCGCTCACGTCACAGGCGGCGAACATTTACATAGCAGGCAAGTTCCGGTTGAGCCATTGGGGAGCAACGGGAAAGTGAGGCTGAAGACACCATGCGGTGGATTCGGCCTTTTTTGTTTTTAACCACAAAGGAACACGCAGATGAAATTAGAAAATATTGACTTCGAGATCCCCGGCGATTTGAAGGAAGTACTTGCGGCTTGCCCCGGGTACATTGTCGCCCGCAATAAAACCGACCTCTACAATCTCGCCATTCGCGACGCCGTCAATGGCGTTCACGAGGTGGCGTATGACGTTCCGGGCAAGGGACGCGTTGTTGAAGTCAACGTCTGCCAGGTAAAAAACGGCATCGCCGCCAACTACACGGAGTCGTACATGCGGCGGCGCGATCCGGACTGCATGGTGATCGCCGACGACCTGCCCACCGACAAACCCCGTTACAGCGAACAGTTCGGAAAAGACTTTTCCGTTTTGCGCAAGGAGACGTTTGATTGGTTGAAAACACAGGAGCTTGCCCTGTTTCCGTTTTTTGCCGGCGCTCCGGGTAAAGGCGCCGATGCGCTGGTCGTGGCTCCGGCCAACGCCGGATTCTTCGCCCTGGGCCTCGCGCTCTTGCAGGGAATTCTGGACGGCGATGAAGTTCCCCACAACTTTGATCCGCGTGCGGTGATCTACGTGGCACCGGTGTTCCGGCACACGCACTTCGATGGCAAACAAATGGTGGTGCACAACCGCCGCGAGAAACGCCACGAGCTGTTCAGCTACAACTTGTATCCGGGACCCAGCGCCAAGAAGGGTATTTATGGCGTGCTGCTTTCGCTCGGCGAGCGCGAAAAATGGGTTACCGCGCACTGCTCCACGGTTCAAGTCATCACGCCGTATGAAAACAAAGTGTGCATCATGCACGAAGGCGCCAGCGGCGGCGGCAAGAGCGAAATGCTGGAACAGGTCCACCGCGAAAAGGACGGAAGCCTGCTGCTGGGCGTGAATGTGGAGACCGGCGAACGCCGCACCGTGGTGATGCCGCGCAATTGCGACTTGCGGCCGGTCACCGACGACATGGCTCTTTGTCATCCGTCCCTCGCTCGTCGCGATGGCCGCCTCGCACTCATGGATGCCGAACAGGGTTGGTTCGTTCGCGTGAATCATATTACGCGTTATGGCGTCGATCCGCATCTTGAAGAAATGACGATTCACCCCTCCGAGCCGCTGTTGTTCCTGAACATCGAGGCGAATCCGGGCAGCACGGCCTTGATCTGGGACCACATTCAGGATGAACCGGGCAAACCCTGCCCCAATCCGCGTGTAATCATTCCCCGCAAGGCCGTGCCCGGCATTCTCAACGGGCCGGTGTCGGTGGATGTGCGCAGCTTCGGCGTGCGCACCCCGCCCTGCACCAAGGAAAAACCTTCGTACGGTATCATCGGCATGTTCCATCTGCTGCCGCCTTCATTGGCCTGGCTGTGGCGTTTGGTCGCACCGCGCGGCCACGCCAACCCGAGCATCGTCGCCAGCGAGGGCATGAGCTCGGAAGGCGTTGGTTCGTATTGGCCCTTCGCCACCGGCCGCAAGGTGGATCAGGCCAACTTGTTGCTGCAGCAGATTGTGGAGACCCCCAAGGTTCGCTACATCCTCTGCCCCAACCAGCATATCGGCGCCTGGAAAACCGGGTTCATGCCGCAGTGGATTGCCCGCGAATACATTGCCCGCCGCGGTGGAGCCAAGTTCAGCAATGAACAGGTGACGGCCTCGCGCTGCCCGCTGCTCGGGTATGCGCTTAAGAGCATCACGATTGAAGGCCAGACGATTCCCGGCATCATGTTGCGGGTTGAAACGCAAAAGGAAGTCGGACCGGATGCCTATGATCTTGGCGCGCTGATGCTGACCGAATTCTTCCACGGGCAACTCGAGGAATTCCTGCACAAGGATCTCAACCCGCTGGGCCGCCAGATCATCGAGCGTTGCCTGGCCGGAGCGCAAGTGGCCGACTACGAGCGGTTGATCCCGCACCCGTGCATCGAGCGGGAAGAGCCGGTCGTCGCCACGGTCTAACCGACCGCGATGCCCCTGGTCCGTCCGTTCCGCCGCTCCGCGGCGGGACGGTTTGGATCAGGGTGCGTCGAGCCGGCCGGACAGGACCTGTCCGATGTCGAGGTTGGAGGCGCGCTGCTGCACGTCCCCGGCATACCGGTCGTACACCTGCTTGCCCTGGGTCTGAAGCGAGCCGAACAATTCGCGCAACTGGCCGGTGTTGAACCGGCGCCCGGATGCATAATACTGACGGGCCACCTGCCCGATCGCCCACGTCGCGGCGAACGTCACCCCCGCACTGGTCGCACCGCGTGCGACCTTTCCCACCAGGCCGCCCGCCATGTTCTTGGCGAGGCCGCCGAGCAGCTTGCGGGCCATGCCGTCGAGCATCTGTCCGGTCATGCCCACGCCGATGGTGGCGATGAATTCCTTGATGTGCCCGGCGTCGAGGGTGAATCCGAAATGCCGCCCGATGCGGTAGACCATCTTCACCTGCAACGGCAGGATGGCAAGGCTGGCCAGCGATTGCGGCAGCAATTCCAGGGCGCCGGTGAGAATCGAGTAGCGGATGATCATGGGGTCGATGACCGCATGGTCGACGGGCGGTTCCGGTGCGGGGGCGGGTACGGCGGGCAAGGCGGCGACCGCGTCGGCCTGATCCACGACCTTGGCCGCGGCGGTCTCAGGGAGGTTCAACAGGGCGGCCAGACGGCCAAGAAATGTGCGTTCGGCCTCCACGGTCGCTCCGTCGGCATCGCACATCACCACCGCCATCTCGTAGGCGAGTTGCCGGGTCTCCGGCGTGGTGAGGGACGCGCAGGCATCCTCGAGGGATACCTTCTTCATCAGGACATCGTGGTACACCCCGGCGAGGTTCACGTCATCCACGCCAAGGCCATTGAGCACCTCGATGATCTTGTCGCGTTCGATATCGCTCTTGTTGCCATCGGCAAACGTCGCCATCAGGCAGATACTGACGATGGACCGGTACTCGGCTGCATTGCTCATAAACACCCCGTTGTTGCGCGATTAGACCATCAACGGCCCGGTTTGTTCAACCGGGGCATCCGGCGTTGCACCTGACAAGGGAGCGGGAACCCGCTAGGCTGCCCCGCACCATGGACATGCCACCGGTCGATATCCTGCTGCCCTACCGCGATGCGGCGGAGACTCTTCCGGTATGCCTGGAGTCCATCGCACGGCAAACACACGGGAACTGGCGCTTAGTGGCCGTGGATGACGGATCGCACGATGGATCACCGCGTCTAGTGCGCGCTTTTGCGGCGCGGCACGGGCGGACCCTCGCGCTGGAGAGCGGCGGCGCGGGACTGGTCGCGGCGCTCCGTTGCGGATTGGCACAAGCCGGGGCACCGTTGATCGCCCGGATGGATGCCGATGACGTGATGCACCCGGAGCGGCTGGAGCGTCAGGTGGCGCACCTTGTTGCAGATCCGCAGTGCGGCGTGGTCGGGTGCCAGGTGACCGAGGACGAGCTGACCGGCGGACTTCGCCGCTACGTGGCGTGGAACAACGGGCTGCTCGACCACGAGGCGATGTTCCGGGCGCGGTTCATCGAGGCCCCGCTGATCCATCCCACCGCGTGTTTCCGCCGCGAGCTGGTGGCACAGCACGGCGGCTACCGTGACGGCGATTTTCCGGAGGATTACGACTTGTGGCTGCGGTGGATGGAAGGTGGCGTGCGCTTTGCCAAAATTCCCGTGCCGCTGCTCACCTGGCGCGACCGGCCGGAACGCCTGACCCGCACCGACCCGCGGTATGCGATCGACCAGTTCTTTGCGGTCAAAGCCGGAGCACTGGTGCGCTGGCTCGATGCGGAAAGCCCCTTCGGGCGCACAGTGTGGGTCTGGGGGGCAGGCTACGAGACACGGCGGCGCGTGCGGTCCCTGGTGCGGGCGGGTGTTTCGATCGCATCGTTCATCGACATCGATCCGCGCAAGATCGGCACACGCAACCAGGACGGGCCGGTGGTCGGTCCCGAGGCCCTGCCCGGCCCGGAATCCTGCCTGGTCATCGCGGCCGTAGGCAGCCTCGGGGCGCGTGAGCTGATCACCGCGGAATTGCGTTGTCGCGGCTTTGTCGAGGGGCGTACGCTCCTCTGCATCGCCTGAACCCTCAACAACGGAGCAACAAGTATGCATGTAGTGATCACCGGATGTAACGGAACGGTCGGACGGGCGGTCGCCGCGGCGGCGCGGGCTCGTGGACATGGGATCACAGGCTGGGACCGCGCCTCGGTGCCACCGGACGATGATGCCGGCGCGGAACGGTTGCTGGCGGAGACACGACCGGATGCGTTGCTGCACCTCGCCATTCCGTCGAGCGGCACCGGACGCCCCAACGAAGGTTGGTTGGTCAACGTGCATTGGAGTGGCCACCTCGCCCACCTGTGTCGGCAGCACGGCATCCGCTTCCTGTATGCCAGTACAGTGATGGTCTTTACCGATCACGCAAAGGGGCCGTTCCGCCCGAACCAGGAGCCCGATGCGACGGAGGGGTACGGTGGGGAAAAACGCAAGGGGGAGTTGGCGGTGGCGGCGGTGAATCCCGATGCGACGATCGCGCGGCTGGGATGGCAAATCGGCCACGGTCCCGGCGGGAACAACATGATCGACTTTTTCACGACGAAGATGCGCGACGAAGGGGTCATCCACGCCAGTCGGAAATGGCTGCCCGCGACCTCCTTCGTCGACGACACGGCGGCGGCGTTGCTCGACCTTGCCTCGTCCCCCCACCCCGGCATTCACCACGTCAACGCCAACGACCGCTGGTCGTTTTTCGAAATCGCCTCCGCGCTCAACCGGCGGCACGGGGGAACGTGGCGGATTGAAGCCAACGACGACTTCGTGTACGACCAGCGTATGCTCGACGAACGGGTACGCATCCCGATGCTGGCCGAGCGGTTGCCGGAATTGTTGGCCGCTGCGAACTGAAGGCTGCGCCTTCCCTCAACGTTTGCTGGAGGAAGCCGGCGTAAAGCCGGCTACGGGAGCTTCACGTTCAGCCGGAATCCAGCCTGGTCGGCCGGGGTGTTGGTCAGGATCAGCAGCGTGCCGGTGCCGGGTACGAGGGTTTGGCCAGGTACGGGAGTCCATGCCCCGTTGAGCAGGTTGGTCGCGACCTCCAGGGTGTACACACGGCCGGTGACCGATGGGACGCTGACCGCAACGGATTGGCCCTCGGAGGCGTTGATCCCGAAGGCGGCGAAGAACGACGTGTTCTCTTGCGGATCGGTGCCAGCGATGTATTCCTCAAGGTTCGCGAAACCGTCCAGGTCGTCGTCGTCCCAGGCATCGTTCACGTTCGGGTCGGTGCCGTTGTCCTGCTCCCAGTCGTTCGGCATGCCGTCGAGGTCGTTATCGAGGGAGAGGCCGCGCACATAAAGGCGGTTGAAGAACACATCATTCTCTTCGACATCGCGGACGCGGAAGTCGATGAACTTCGGTGCGGAACTCAGCGGTCCGTAGTAGTAACGGGTGCCGGCGATGGTGCCGAACGATTCCACGCGCAGGGCGTAGAGGAAAGGCTGGTCATCGACCAGGGTGAAGTCGAAGCGCAGACCGTCGAAGGTGAACGGCACGGCGGTGGCCTGACTGCCCAAGCGGTCATCGGCGAACACGTAAGCCGTCGAACCGCCGTTGAAGGTCCAGGTGTATTCGATGCCTTCCTGGTTCACGAAGGTCGGGGTGCCAAGCAGACGGATCTGCACCTGGCCGTTTACTGAAGCGATACCGCCGTGTTCGAGGCTGAAGCCGAGGGTCTGGCCGGACTGGAGTTCGCCGCCCGGCAGGCCGCGGAAGGCGTTGGCCAACTGCACCCCGGCGGACGGATTGCCGCTGTCGTTGGCGAAGGCACCCCAGGCGCGGCGGCCGGTATCGATGTAGTTGAGGTCGGTGTTCGGCGTGTTCGTGGCGAGGAAATGGCCGCCGGCCCCGCCGGTGCCGTTGGTCGAGAACAGGTTCCAGGCGGTGAAGCCGAAGCCGCCGTTCGCACCGTTGGTCCAACCGGCGGCATAGGCACCATCGGCGGCATCGTCGTAGGCTACCAGGCTTTCGCCGGGAGCGTCCTCGATCAGCAAGTTGTTGAAAAACACATCGTTCTGCTCGGCGTTGCGGTTGTAGACGGCCAGCCAGGCCAGCGGCTGGTTGCCGCCGATCTGGGCGGTGAAGGTCACGCTGGTGCTGCCGGGGCCCTTGCTGGTCGCGACATAGGAGAGCAGGTTGGTCTCGATGCGGGTAATGTTCACACGTACGCCATTGGTGGTGAACGGGAGGCCGGTGGGACGTCCGCTGGTCTGCTGGACATCCATGATGACATACTCGCTATCACCACCGCGAAATCCAAACAAGACGAGGTCGTTCAGGCCGCCTTCGACCTGGATCGGATCGGGGTCGTAGGATTGGGTCGGACCGCCGAACCGCAGACCGACACCGACGAAACCGCCGGTGCGCGGTGGATTGTTTACACTGAGGGAACCGGACTGGATGCCGCCGTGTTCGAGATCAAACGACAAGGTCTGCCCTACGGCCAGCGGCGAGCCCAACGGCCGGTAGGCGGCGGCGATCTGGATGTCATTGCCACCGGTCCCGCCTTCGTTCGCGAATAGCGCCCAGGCCAAGCCTTCGGTGGCAATGTGGTTCAGGTCGGCATTGGGCGGGTTGGAGGCGATGAACGTGCCCGCCGCGCCGTCGCTGATCAACTGGGTTACGTTGGTCCAGGGACCGAATCCGAATCCGCCGTTGGCGTCATTGGTAAGGCCGCGCGCGTAGGCGGGGTGGCCGGCATCGTCCTTGGCGAGCAAGCCCGGCGCCTTGGGCACCACGACCACCACGGCCTCGTAAGCTCCGGTGGCGGGCAAACGGACCGTCGGCGTGGCGACCGGATGATTCAGTACGGTGCCGGTAAACCAGACCCGGATGGTGTTGCTACCGGTGGCAAGTGCCGAGGCCAGATTCACCATGCCGGTCGTGGTCGCAGCCTGGAACTGATCGGGCGAGGTTTGGATGCGCGGCAGCGCGACCGGATTCGTCGGGCCGCCGTTGATCGTGTAGTTCAGGACCACGTTGCCGGCGAAGGTTTCGCTGCTGTCCACCACGCCACGGGTCGCCTTTACTTCGCCGCCGAGCAGCAGGTATTCATCCTCGCCGACAAAGGAGATGATTCCGTTGAACTCAGGGTTCAGCGTCGGGGTGTCGGTATCGTAAAACGTGATCGCCTCGCGCACTGGTCGCAGGACCGTGAATCCCTCATAAAAGGTCACGGCAGCCCACCCCACACTCGGCAACGCGACCCACAATCCCACCAGCCTAATCAGTTGTTTCATCATGACCCACCCTTCCTGTCCGCCCGAACCAAGGCGAGTGGCAAGCTATACCTTTTTTGTGGTACGATAGCAATGCGGCAGCGTGGACCGGTTGTCCAACCCATGGAACCGCGCTCGTTGATGATGTCCAGTGATTGGAAGGTGTTAAAACCGATGCAGATGACCGCGTCACAGTACTCCTTGCTCAGTGCGGCCGCTGACGTCGCGCTCGTCACGCACGTCGCCTTTGTCGTCTTTATCGTGGGTGGCCTGCTGCTGATCCTGCTGGGCGGATGCCGCGGCTGGAGCTGGATACGAAATCCCTGGTTTCGCGTGGTGCATCTGGCCGGCATCGGGCTCGTGGTCCTTCAAGCGTGGCTCGGCGTGGTCTGCCCGTTGACCACCCTGGAGATGGCACTGCGCGAACGAGCTGGCGACACGACCTATGGCGGCACCTTCATCGCCTATTGGTTACAGCGGCTGATCTACTACGAAGCGCCCTCCTGGGTCTTCGCCGTGTGCTACACCATCTTCGCCCTCGCCGTCGCCGCAAGCTGGCTGAAATTTCCCCCGCGCCGGTTCGGGTGATCTCTGGAGGTGCGAGGTAGTGGCGTCCAACGAAAAATTCTTTGCGACCGCATTTGGTGGAGGGCCTTCGGCGGACGGGCTGGATTTGAACCAATAGCCAGTTTCAGTGGATGGAAAAAATGGTCGAGGCTCCTTCAAGATATTCGAACCTGGTTCGAGGGTCACGCTGGATCTGTGAAGCGGTAGAACGTCCCTTATCGCCCTTCCGGTTACCGGAAGGGCTCCCGTGCCGGTCTTCCGATCATCGGAAGACCGGGCGTGCTGTTCTTCCAACGTCTGGACGGGGAGGGCCGCAGGGCTTCCAACGCTTGGAAAACGAGACCCCGCAGGCTTCCAATCCTTGGACGTAGCGAGGCCGTAGGTTCCAACGTATGGACGGACACCAGTCCGGCCACCCGGCCCCCGTCTTCCCGCGTGCGCCGCACCTGTCACGGGCCGTGCTTCGTCCTCGCTGCGCTCGGGCACGTCCCGCGCCAGGTGCTCCGTGGTCGGCGATGTCGAACGGCCTCGATGCGGCGACGCGCTTTCCATCCTCGCCGCTGCGCGGCTCGCCCGATCCCCGTGCCGACGCCCGCCTCCGCCGCTGTCACACAAGCTGCGAAGCGTTGCCGGTGGTGCGAACGTGGTTGCCGCGGTCGGCAGCTTGTGCGCCAGCGGCTCCGGCTCTTCCCACGCGCAACCGTGGTCGATCATGCGAACGGTCATCGCCCGCTTCCTCAAGACCCCCGCGTTGCTCACGGAACTTGCTTGAAGCCAAGTTCCGCGCCAACGCCCCATGCGGAACGCCGCGCGGACGCGGCGTGCTCGTTTCGTTGTCCCCTGCCGCCGTCCCCGGCGGCCCCGACACAGACCACGCCAGCAAAGCTGTCATGGTCTGTGCTTCATGCCCCGGCGCTCTCGCGCCTTCCATGCGGCACCTGCACCGCGCCAAGCGTTGGCGCAGGCTGGTTGCCGGGTCAGCCGCGAAGCGGCTTCCGTGGTGTCGCGCTTGGCGCGACTTCTTCGAGTCTGTGACAGGCTCCCCACAGGCTCTTTCAGCAGCAGCAGCAGTCACGGCCCTTCGGGCCGTCCGTCGTCACCCCCTCCGCCTTCGCGCTTCGCGCTCCGGCGCGACCGGTCGGCCCGGCTCGAAATCGTGTGGCTGGAGGCCACATGCGACGCCGCCGACCTGTCACGCCATAGCCCGCAGGGCGACGGCGGACTGGCGGCTCTCTTCCCCGCGCGCGCATCTTCTCTTTTCTTCTTTCCGATTCCGTATATCTGCTCGCCGTGAAGCCGCTTGCGGCCCGGACACGCCGTAGCCTTCGGCTCTGGCGTGGAAGGGGCGCAAGCGCGTAGCGGCGGGAAGTCACCAAGTGACGTTCAGCCATTTGGCCGCCTCGGATGTGTCCACCGCCTAGGCGAACTTCAATAAGTGGAGGATAAGGTCAATGGCGTCCAGATTATGCTAAGTCTGACCGTCACTGCTGCTTCGTCCAAGCAACCGTAAACTGTTGAACACCACCAGGAGAGTCGCGCCGGTGTCAGCGGCGATGGCCATCCAGAGGGACGCCATTCCAAAGAGGGTCAGAATGATGAACAGAACCTTGAGACCAAGCGCGAAGGAAATGTTCTGCTTGATGATGCCCAGCGTCCGCCGCGAATGCCGAATCAGCCAGGGCAGGCGGGACAGATCGTCGCTCATCAGGGCAATGTCGGCCGTCTCCAATGCCGCGTCCGTTCCCATCGCCCCCATGGCGATGCCGAAGGTGGCCGCCGCCATGGCCGGGGCGTCGTTGATGCCGTCGCCCACCATGGCTACGTGCTTGTGTTCACGGACAAGCCGACCAATGGCCTCGACCTTGTCCTCGGGCAGCAGTTCGCACCGGAACTCCTCGATGCCAGCCTCCGCTGCTATGGCGCGCGCCGTACCTTCGTTATCGCCGGTCAGCATGACCACCGTTTTCACGCCGGCGTGTCGGATGGCTTCAACGACCTGTGGAACGCCGCCTCGCAGGCTGTCGGCAATACTGACCAGTCCGCAGACATGGGTGTCGTTGCCGATGGCGACCACCGTATGGCCGGCGTCCTCCAATTCCAGGGCTCGCGAGTGGACCTCGTCCGTCTCCTGGCCCTTTTCGTGCATGAAGCGGTGGCTTCCGATCCAGAAGGTGCGCCCGTCCAGTTTTGCTTCAGCGCCTTTTCCGCGGACGGCTTGAAATCCCTCCGTCGCCGCCGGCTGGATGCCGGCTTCGCGCGCTTTGCGCACGATGGCCCGCGCAAGGGGATGCTCGCTGTTGGCCTCCAGCGCGGCAGCCCGTTCCAGGAGTTCCTGTTCCGTATGTCCGTTCAACGGGACGATCCGTTGCACTTCCGGCCGCCCCTGCGTGAGCGTTCCGGTCTTGTCGAGGGCCAGGGCCTTGAGCCGACCCGCAGCTTCGAGATAGACGCCGCCCTTGATGAGCACACCGCCGCGGGCCGCGGCGGTCAGCGCCGAGACGATGCTCACTGGCGTTGAGATCACCAGCGCGCACGGACAGGCAATCACCAGGATCACGAGCCCGCGATAGACCCATTCCGCCCAGGATGCCGCAAAGG
>CALBHI010000014.1 GCA_937894535.1 uncultured Verrucomicrobiota bacterium | reverse complement strand
CGGGCTTTTTGCAGGTCGGTCCACAAGGTGCCGGGCCCGGTGTGCAGGATGTTGAACGTGATGGCCGGGTTCAGGTTCAGCGCGAACTCCCACAAGGCAAAAGCTTGCGGATCGCCGAATGCGGTGGCCTTCAACTGCAGGCCGCCGGCCTTCTCACCCTCGACCATCTTGATCGCCGCGGCCTCGGCGTTGGCCAGTTTGCGGACGCGGTCGGCGCGGATCGCCGCGGTCTCGCGGGCGATGTCGGCCACTTTCTTCATGGTTGCCGCCTCGATTTCCGCGACCTGCTTCTGCTGGTCGGCGGCGATCTCCGCCTTGAGTTTGCTCGTTTCCTGTGCGACCTGCTGGCGGCGCTGTTCGATCAGGGTCTGTTCGGTGTTCAGTTCCGCCTGCTTCTTTGCGGTGTTCTGTTTTTCCTTGTTGGTCAGGTCCTGCTCGATGGCGATGCTCGCCTGCTGGATCGGATCGAGGATCTGCATCGGCACACCGACATGGCGGATCAGCGCATTGTGCACGATGATGTTCTTCGACTTCAGGGTGGCGGCGAGCGAGCGGGTCAGTTCGTTCTGGAAGATCTCGCGGCCCTCGCCGACGATGAAGTCCTTGGCGCGGTACTCCGAACCCTTGTTGCGCGAGATCGAGGTGATCTGCGGCATGATCACCTTGTCCACCACCGCGGGCAGGTCGCCGTAGCTGCTGAAGATCGAGGCGATATGGTCGGGCAGCAACTCGAACTCCACGGTCATGTCGAGGCTGATCTCGAAACCATCCCGCGAGGGAAACTCCACGAACTGGGCCAGCCCGAGCGTCGGCATCGAGTCGCCCGCGGTCTGCACCGAGCGGGTTTTCCGGCCGGGTACGGCGGATTCGCGCGGCGCGGATTTGTCGAGGGGCAGTCGCATCACCGACTGGGCGGCATCGGCCAGGTAGTCGAGGCGGCTCTGCCGCTGTTGCTCGAGCACGTTGCTCTGCAGCCGTTCCATCGCCTGGTTCTGCGCGGCCATCATCGTCTTGGTGATCACCTCGCCGCCCTCCTTGCCGAGCAGCGAGACCTGGTTCACGCCGATCTCCAGCACATCCACCTTGTATTCCTTCGGGTTCACGAAGTAGAGGCCGGGTTGGAGGATGTCGCGGCGCACGCCTTTCTGGCGGGCCTCGGCAAATGCGCCGGGTTTCGACTGCTCGCCGGAGAGCGAGGTCACCACGCCGGCGTATCCGATCGGGATGCTGATCGCATCGACGATGGCGATGTTGTAGCCGATGGGGTTGATGCGGTACTTGCCGGGCCCGAGCACCCGGCGCCAGATTCCCTTCTGGTGTTCGTCGGCCAGGAATTCGCCGGGCGGCAGGTCGTCGCCGACCTTCGACGTGACCACGCCGACCTTGCCCGGCGGAATCATCACGGCCGGCATGATCTGGCGCTCGTAGCGGATCGGGTCGAGGAAGTGGCGGCCTTCGCCGAGCACGTCGGCTTGCACGCCCTTCTGGCCGCGGGCGGCGAGGATCTGGCCGGGCGGCAACGGATCGCCGGTCTTGGCAATGATCACCGCCATTTCGTTTGGCCGGACATAAAACCGGCAGAAGAACCAGAGCCAGAAGCCGTAGGCGATCGCGGCGGCGGCGAGGATGGCGAGCAGGGGTTTGAGCTTCTTCATGGCGTGGCTCCTTGTTTCACCGGCATAAACGGTCCGAACAGGGCGCCGAGGGCACCCTCCTGGTCGCCGCTGAGCACCGACTGGATGCGCGGGCCGACCTGCTGGTAGAAGCGGTAGCGGGCGAGCGGCATGCCGCCCTTGAACGCGGCGACCTGGTCGCGCAGCACCGAGGCCTCGGCCTCGTTGCGGGCGCGGATGGCGTCGCGCTCACCCTCGGCGGTCTTGATCACCGCCTCGGCCTGCAGCGATGCGGCCTGTTCCTCGAGGCGGGAGACCTCGCGTTCGCGTTCGGCGGCGATGACCTTTACCGCCATCTCCTGCTGGGCGTTGATCACCGCGCGGATGCGCTCGGTGTCGGACTGGACCTTCTCCTTGTTCTGCACGGCCAGCATCTCCTGGCGTACGAGTTCGGCCTGGGACTTGGCCTGGTCGATCTGCTGCTCGAACTTCAGCGCGTTCTGCACGGCGACTTCGCGGTCGCGGCTGATGCTGGCGATCTCGTCGGGCACGATGATCTTGCGGACCAGCACGGACTTGATGTCCACGCCCCACGGGGTGCATTTCTCGCGCAGGTGCGTCTCGAGGTCGCGCTGGAAACCCTGGCGTGTCTCGCCGACGATGAAGTTGATGGCGGGATGCTTGCTGCCCTCGATGCGGCTGAATCCGCGCGCGCGCGGCAGGATGATCTTCTTGATGATGTCATCCATGTCGCCGACGCGGTGGGTGAGCAGGGCGGCGGCGTCGCGCTGGATTCCGTATTCGATCGTGCCTTCGACGGTGACGTTGAAGCCGTCGAGGGTCAGGAAGCTGATCGAGTCGTCGCCGCTCATGCCGTAGCGCTGGCTCTGCAGGTTCACTTCCACGACATCGACCATGTAGGGGTTCAGGTAGTAGGTGCCGGGATCGAGCACCTGATCGCGCACGCCCTTGATGCCGGGGGCGACGAGCATGGTGTTGCGTTGTTCGGCGGCGAGTTCCGCACTGAGCACGTCGTCGCCGATCAGGGCGATGGTGACGCCGACATGGCCGGGGCGGATCGAGATGGCGTCGTACACCTCGATGTGGAACGCGTAGGGGTTGAGGAAATATTTTCCGGGGCCGAGGATGTCCGGAAGGATGCCTTTGGTGCCGTCGCCGGCGATGATCTGGCCCGGCGGGAGATCCTGGCCGTAGAGTCGTGTCACCACGCCGAGTTGCCCGGCCGGGATGTCGGTGACCCGCTGGATCTCCCACCCCCAGGTGTAGGGGTTGCGGAAGTAGCGGCCGGCCGACAGCACGTCGAGCTGGATGCCCTTCTGGGCCGGGTCCGTGGCGATGATCTGGCCGCTGGGCAGGTTGTCACCGGTTTTCCGCACGAGCACGGCGATCTGGTCCGCGCCAGGCTCGATGCGGCAGAAGAACCAGAAAAACACCGGCAGACCGCCGAGAGCCAGCACGATGAGCAGCGCGCCGATCGGCAAGGCCGGCATCGGCAAGGCTCCGCTCCGTCGCGTCTGCCACGGGCGGTTGGGTTGGGTGGGTGTGTTCATACATGCAGCCTTTCTGTCCTTGGTCGGGCTCAACGTAGCAAACCGGGGGAGCGCTGTCCAAACCTACCGGCCGGCATGGATTGCGCTTGTACCGGCGGCCCCCTCGCCGCATAACACGCGGCGTGTCATCGATGCCCCTTCATCCCGGCCGTCATCCGCGCAACCGTCACCGCGATGGATACGACTACGCCGAGCTGACGGCGCGTTGTCCGGAGCTGACCACGGTGGTGATCGAGCATCCGCGCGGCGGGCCGACCATTGACTTCAGCGATCCGGCGTCCGTGCGCGCGCTGAACCGGGCGCTGTTGCTGACCGGGTATGGCCTCGACGACTGGTCGCTCCCGCCGGATGCGTTGTGTCCGGCGGTGCCGGGCCGGGCCGACCTGATCCACCATCTCGCCGACCTGCTCGGCCCCGATGCCCGCGATGCGGTGCTGCTCGACATCGGAACGGGGGCTGGCGCCATCTATCCGGTCCTCGGTGCCGCCGCCTACGGATGGCGTTTCGTCGGCACGGAGGTCGATCCCGAAACCTGTGCCTGGGCGGCGGGGATGGTCGCGCGCAACACCTCGCTGGCCGGACGGGTCGAGATCCGCCACCAACCTGATCCACACCGCCTTTTCGCCGGGGTGACCCGGCCTGGCGAGCGGTTCGCCGCGTCGTTGTGCAATCCGCCGTTCTACGCGAGCGAAGCGGAGGCGGTGGCGGAAACGCAGCGCAAGCGGCGCGTGCAGGGCGCGGCGGATCCGGATGCCGCGGTGCGATCGTGCGGGGGTCGGCCCCACGAGCTTTGGTGCGAGGGCGGGGAAGCGGGTTTCCTCGCCCGGATGATCGACGAAAGCGCGGAGCGTCCGCGGTTGTGCCGGTGGTTCACCTCGCTGGTGTCGGACCGCGGACACCTGCCTGCCCTGCAGCGTCGTTTGGCTGCGGCGGGCGCGGCGGAGGTCCGGGTCATCACGTGGGCTTTCGGCGCGAAACGGACCCGGATGCTCGCGTGGTCATTTGAACCGGCGGCCGCCTAGTACAGGCCGAACGCGACGGCGATGCCGATCATCGCGGCCAGCGCGATCAACACCCAGGTCAGCGGCATCTTCCAGAACGCCGCGAAGATGGCGGAGTGGATGGCCCGGTGCAACAGGCCCTGCAGGAAATCCTTGAGTCGTGCATCCATGGGTGGTCAGCGCGGGTTTACGTGTTGCCGGCGGCGCAGAATCCGTTCCTCGTTGGCCCGGCACGCCGCAATCGAGTTTCTGGGCATGGGTTGGTTCCGGTCGAAATCCGCGAGGAAACGCTGTAGCGAACGCAGATGCTCGGCCGGATCAAGTTGGCGATCCCGCTTGGCGGACTCTTCTCGAACAAGGTGGGCGGAGAGGATGTCATCAGGATTCATGAATACCCATCTTCGGGCAGAACGGCCGGGCCCGGCAATCGTTTTTTTCTTCGCCCCGTGCGGTGCGATGGAGTATCGTGGATGCCTCTATGACGACACAAACCGAGTTGAAGCGCAGGGCGGAAAACGCGATGCCGGGCGGGGTGAATAGCCCGGTCCGCGCGTTCCGGTCCGTCGGCGGAAATCCTATTTATGCGAAGCGGGCGGAGGGGGCCGAACTGGAGACGACCGACGGCCGCCGCCTGATCGACTACTGCCTCTCCTTTGGTCCGCTGATCCTCGGCCACGCCCACCCGTCGGTGGTGGGGGCGGTGCAGCAGGCCGTGACCCTCGGCACGAGTTACGCGGTGACCACGGAGGCGGAGATCGAGATGGCGGAATTGATCCGCGAGGCCATCCCGTCGATGGAGCGGGTGCGCCTGGTCAGTTCGGGCACCGAGGCATGCATGACCGCGATCCGCTTGGCCCGCGGGTTCACCGGCCGCGAGAAGGTGTTGAAGTTCAGCGGCTGCTACCATGGCCATGCCGACTGCATGCTGGTCAAGGCGGGCAGCGGGGTGGCCGGGATTGCCTCCGCCTCGTCGGCCGGCGTGCCGCAGGGCTGTGCGGCGAACACGCTGGTCGCCCGTTACAACCACCTTGAGGATGTCGATGCCGTCCTCGCCGCCCATGGCGATGACCTGGCCGCGATCGTCGTCGAACCGGTGGCCGCGAACGTCGGGTTGATCCTGCCTGATGCCGATTTCCTGATCGGCCTGCGCGAACGCGCGACCCGCGCCGGGGCGTTGCTGATGTTCGACGAGGTGATCAACGGGTTCCGCTTCACCTTCGGCGGCTACCAGAACCTGTGCGGGGTCAACCCGGACCTGACCTGCCTCGGCAAGATCATCGGCGGCGGGTTGCCGGTCGGGGCGATCGGCGGCCGCGCCGACATCATGGAGCGGTTGGCCCCGCTTGGCGACGTGTACCAGGCCGGCACGCTCAGCGGCAACCCGGTGTCGGTCGCGGGCGGCCTCGCCACGCTACGTTTTCTCAAGGACAACCCGCCCTACGCCGCGCTGCGCCAGAAGACGGAGATGCTCGTCGCGGCGCTGAAGATCGGCGCCTCGCGCCGCGGCATCCCGGTGACCATCCCGACCATCGGCAGCGTGTTTTCGGTGTTCTTCGGCGACCTTGCCGTGCGCGACTTCGACGATGTCATGCGCACCGACAAGGACCGTTACGTGCGCGCCTTCCACGCGCTGCTCGACCGCGGCGTGTACATGCCGCCCTCGGCCTTCGAGGTCAGCTTCCTGTCCATCGCCCACACCGACGAACACCTGGAGCGCACCATCGCGGCCTGGAACGCCGCCTTCGAGGAGCTTGCATCATGAGCCTGCCTGTCGACGAGAAAACCGGACTGCCCGACCTGAGCGAAAAGGGGCGCGACGTGCGCGGCCAGGTGATCCGCTCGAACCGCCGCCTGTTCATGCAACTGCTGGCCTTCGGCGAATGCGCGAACCTCGCCGCGGTCATCGAGGCGGTGCGCGCGGTGAAGGCCCCGCTGGCCGTGTACCGCGACCTGAACGATCCGTTCGGCATCGCCATCATGACCGCCAGCGAGGATCCGGACTACTTCCTCGGCCCGTGGCGCGACTTGTTCCACGCCCCGGTGTTTGCCGACCTGATGCCGAAGCCGGAATACACGATGCTCGGCCGTTCGTATTCGATCGGCTACGAGGCCGACCTCGACCATGTGCTGGTGAACCGTCCCGTTCAGCGTCTGACCAACCCCGAATGGCCGTGGGCGGTCTGGTACCCGCTGCGCCGCGCCGGGGCCTTCGAGCGCCTGCCCCCGGAAGAGCAGAAGGCCATCCTCGGCGAACACGGCCAGCTCGGCGCGTTGTTCAGCGCGGGCGATCTCGGATACGACATCCGCCTCGACTGCCGCGGCATCGACAAGAACGACAACGACTTTGTCATCGGCCTGATCGGCAAGGAGCTGTTCCCGCTGTCGGCCATGGTGCAGGCGATGCGCAAGACGCGCCAGACCTCGGAATTCCTGGAAAGCCTCGGTCCGTTTTTCATCGGCAAGGCCGCGTGGCAACAGGTGGTGGCGTGAGCCATCGCTTCCTGCGCGCCTGCCGCCGCGAGGCGGTTGATCATGTGCCGGTCTGGCTGATGCGCCAGGCCGGGCGCTACATGCCGGAATACCGGGCGATGCGTGAAAAGCACAGCCTGCTCGACATGATCCGCGACCCGGCGATGGCCGCCGAGGTGACGCTGCAACCGGTGCGTGCGTTCGGGGTCGATGCCGCGATCATCTTCTCCGACATCCTGCCCATCCTTGAAGGCTATGGCTTGAAGCTCACCTTCGTCAGCGGGCGTGGCCCGGTGATCGAACAACCCGCCACCGCGGCGATGATCAAGACCTGGCCGGAAACCGCCGACCCGGCCGCGACATCGTTTACCCTCGATGCGATCCGCGTGGTGCGCCGCGAGCTCGACGGCAAGACCCCGCTGATCGGTTTCTGCGGTGCGCCGTTCACCCTCGCGTGTTACGCCGTCGAGGGTCAGTCGTCGAAGGAATACGAACAGGCCCGCCGCCTGATGGCCACCGAACCCGCCGTGTGGCACTCGCTGATGCAGCGCCTCGCCGCCGGGGCGGCCGACTACTTGCTCGCCCAGATCGCAGCCGGAGCGCAGGCCGTGCAGGTCTTCGACAGCTGGGCCGGTTTGCTCGGACCCGACGACTACCGCGAGTTCGTGCTCCCGTATTCGCGTTATGTCTTCGACCGTCTCGCCGTGTCGTATCCGGACATCCCGGCCATCCATTTCGCCACCGGCGCGACCGGCCTGCTGGCCGAGTTGAAAGAGGCGGGTGGCACGGTGATCGGCATCGACAACCGCGTGGACATTCTCGAGGCCTGGAACCGGCTCGGTCCGGGCGTCGCGGTGCAAGGCAACCTCGATCCGATGACCCTGGTGGCCGGCGGTGCGATCATGGAGCGGCGCGCCCGCGCGATCCTCGACAAGGTTGGCCACCGTCCCGGCTTCATCTTCAACCTCGGCCACGGGGTGCTCAAACAGACCGATCCCGCGCACGTCGCCGACCTGGTGCGCCTCGTGCAAACCTACCGTCCTGCCTGCGTGCCGAAGGGAAGCCCCTGATGCCCCGCCGCGTCGCCATCGTGGGGGCCGGCATCACCGGCCTGGCGGCGGCCTACTACCTTGAGCAGCGTGCCCGCGCGGCCGGTCTCGCCCTCGAGGTCACGCTGGTCGAGGCCGCACCCCGGACCGGCGGAAAGATCATCACCGACCTCGAACGCGACTTTGTGATCGAGGGCGGTCCCGACTCGTTCGTCACCGACAAGCCATGGTGCCTCGCCTTGTGCCACGAGCTCGGGCTCGCGGACTTTCTGATCCCCAACAACCAGCTGGAGAACAAGGTGTACATGCTGCACCGCGGCAAGCTGGTGCAGTTCCCGAGCGGATTCCGCCTGAGCATTCCGACGAAGTTGTGGCCGTTTGTGACCACGCCGCTGATCTCCCCGCTCGGCAAGCTGCGCATGGCCCTCGAGGCGGTGTTGCCGCCGCGCCCGGCGGACGGCGATGAATCGCTCGGCGCATTCATCGGCCGCCGCCTCGGCCGCGAAGCGGTCGAACAATTCGCCGGTCCGTTGATGGCCGGAATTTTTGTCAGCGATCCCGACCGGCTGAGCATGCGGTGTACCTTTCCGTCGTTCCTCGAGATGGAAAAGAAACACGGCAGCCTGATCCGCGCCGCGCGGGCGATGAAAAAGAATCCGCCGAAACGCAGCGGCCCCGCCGCGGCCGGCAATGCCATGTTCAACACGCTGCGCGGCGGCATGCAGCAACTGGTTGAGGCCCTGCGCGAACGCATCAGCGCACGGGTGCTCACCGGCACGAAGGTCACTGCGTTGGCGCGCGGCGAGGGCGGCTGGACGCTCGAGCTCGACGGCAAGGAGCGCGGGACGCTGGTCGCCGATGACGTGATCCTCGCCGTGCCCGCGCACCGGGCCGCGCCGCTGGTCGCGCCGTTCCTGCCCGCTTTGTCCGCCGCCCTGCGCGGCATCCGCTTCGTCAGCACCGCCACGGTGTCGCTCGCCTACATGCTCGACGACATTCCGGCCGAGCGGCCACTCGATGGCTTTGGTGTGATCATCCCGCCGCGCGAACAGCGCCGGCTCATCGCCTGCACCTGGGCCTCGACTAAGTTCAAGCACCGCGCTCCGCCGGGATGCGCCCTGATGCGCGCCTTTGTCGGAGGCTACCGCGACGAGGCCCTCGCCGAGCAGGACGATGAATCGTTGATCGCGATGGTGCGCGACGAATACGCCACGTTGTTCGGCATCAAGGCCCCGCCGCTTTTCGCGAAGATCTACCGCTGGCCGAAGGGCAATCCGCAATACGATGTCGGCCACCTTGATCGTGTCGCCGGGATGGAGCAACTCGCCGCGACCACGCCCGGCTTGCACCTTGCCGGCAGCTCCTACCACGGCGTTGGCATGCCCGACTGCATCAAGAGCGCGCTGCGCGCGGTCGACCGGATCCTGCCGGCGTCGTGATGCACCGGCACACGTTGTCCAGTGACTGGACAACCTTCCTTTCCCGTTGTCCAAGGTCTGGACACCTGGGCGGTGCTTAGGGTGCCGTGCGGTGGGCCTGCTCCAGTTGCCGCAGGCCGGCGACGAGGTAGATGCCCCACGACGCGGCGGTGAAGGCGGCGGCGAGACCGACCACCCACGGGAACCATCCGGACGCGGCCTGCGCGAGCACCCAGGCGATCACCACCACGTGCAACACGGTGGCGATCTTGCCGGTCAGGTGCGGCTTCACATGGACGTCGCGGGCGAAGGCGTGGATCAGCAGCGCCCCGGCAATCAGGAACACGTCGCGGCTGATCACCAGGCCGGTGAACCACAACGGGATGTGCGGGGCGAGTTGCGGCAGCGAAGGTTTGGTGAGCAGGATCAGGCCAGACAACATCAATGCCTTGTCGGCAATCGGATCGAGGATCGACCCGAGCCGCGAGACCTCCCCGCGTTTGCGCGCGAGATATCCGTCGAGCGCATCGGTCGCGGCCACGGTGATGAACAGGGCGAGTGCGGCCTGGCGATAGCCTTCCTGTGGCGCCCCGGCGCGCAGGCTGGCCAGGTAGTACATCACCAGCACGACGAAGACCGGTACGCCGAGCAGGCGCAGGATGGTGATTTTGGTGGCGAGGGTGATCGGCGGGTTGCGGCTCATCCCGGCATCGTAGCGCGGCGAGGCCGTTCACTCAAGGCAAGCGCACGCGCAGCTGGAGGATCCCGCTGGGTTCGTCGCCGGGCCGGTTGGTGTAGCTGTCCTGCGGCCAGACGAGCTGCTGTGCGTCGGCGAGCGGTTCCGGTTCCGCACCCGGTTCGCGCAGGCGGTAGATCGCATACACGCGGCCGGAAACCGGGTTCCAACGGATGACGAGGTCCTGCTCGTTTGCCGCGGGGGCGGGCAGGGCCTCAAAGCGGCTGGCCGGATCGGTCGGGTCGAGGCCGGCGATGTACGACTGCCAGAGCGGCAGGCCATTGGCGCCGATCGTTTCCACGGCCGTGTCCGGTTCGTTGGTGTAGCCGAACTGCTGCAGCCACCAGACCGGCACGCCATAGGCGGAGGTGGTGAGCGGGAGGTAGGCGGCGGCGACGGTGGTGGTGGCATTCGCGGCGAGGGCCACCTCGACATCGGCGGGCGCGATCCAACCAGGCAGCGGTGTGAAGGTGAGGGTGTAGGTGCCGGCGGCGAGTGGTCCGGCCACGGCATCGGCGGCGAGGCTGTTCGTGTCGGCGCTGGCGGTGAGGCGCCATCCCGCGCCGGCGGTGACGGCTTCGGCGGGGGTGAGGTCGGCGCGCACGAAACTGGTCAGCGGCAGGCTGGCGGGTTGGAAGGTCGCGGTGACTTCGACGTCGTCGATGTTCCAGCCAAACTGCGTGGTGTTGTCGTTGTTCGAGGCCTGGCCCCAACGCAGTTGCACGTTGGTGCGGCCGGCGGCCCACGGGGTCAGGTCGTAGGTCATGGCCTGCCAGCTCGTGTCGTTGATGGTGCCGGAACTGCTCCAGACGGTAGTCCAGGCGTTCGATTCGGTGAGGATCTGCAACGTCGCGCTGTCGCCGCTGGCCACGCCGAGCCAGCGCTGGAAGCGCAGGGTCACCGTCTCCGCGAAGGCGCAGGTGAAGGCGGGGGTGGTCGCGTGGCTGGCGGACAGGTTGCGCGCGTACCGGCCGGACAAGTTGTAGCCGATCACATTCGTGCCGCTTGCGCCGAGCGTCGGGTCGCCGTTGTTGCCGTTCGGTTTGCCATACGCCCAGGAGCCGCCGAGCGACCAGCCGGGGTTGGTGTTCATCAAGGCCTGGTACGCGTAGGGTGTGATGGCCACGTTGAAGGTGCCGAGCGTGCCTGCGGCGACCGCGCTGCCACCGTCGTCGAACACGGTGTCGGGATTCAGGGTGATGGTGTAGTTGCCGTTGTCGTTGAGGTCCCACATGCCGCCGGGTGGGGTGATGGCGTAGGTGGCGGTGCGCGGGCTGCCCGGGCCGGGCGCGTCGAGGGCGATCAACGACGCGGCGGCGGCGAAGCCCGCCGGGCCGGTCACGGTCACGTCGTCGCTGCCGAGGCTCGCGGTATCGACGGCGCGCTCGTCGGTGTAGCGCACGGTGAAGGTGTACGACGGCGCACCGGCGGCGGCCACGTCGGGTGCGGTGAGCAGCTCGGCGGACGGCGCGAGGATGACCGTCGACGCGTCGGCGACTACACCGGTGATGAAATACTGGCCGATGCTGCCGTAGCGGGTAAAGCCGGTCGGGGTGGCCGAGGTCGGGTTGCCGAACGAGGAACTCTGGATGCGAAGGAAATACTGGCCGGCGGCGAGGGTGGTGTTGATCGAAGCGATGGTCTCCGCGTCGGGGTTGCTGGTCGCGATGACGACCCCGGCGGTATTCAGGATGTCGATGCGCACGTCAAGGTTGCCGCCGCGGGTGCCGGAGGGACCGATCCACGGCCGCACCGCGAGGAAAACCGTACCGCTGCCGGTGATGAACGACCAGGTGTCGGTATCGTTGGTCGACGCGATGCGCCCCTTGTTGTCGGTCGATGTGCGGGCGGGATCGGTCTCCGGCGTGGTGGCGCGGATGAAGCGGTTGCTGGTCAGGGTCAGGAACGGCGACAACGCGAAGGCGTCGCCGACATCGTCAGCGAGGTAGGTCAGCTTCGCCGCGATGATTTGGAGATCGTCCTGCGTGTTGTTGGCCCCGGCGTATTCACCCTTCGACCACTGCGACACATTGCGTCCATACCCGGTCCCCATGATCGGACCCCACGAGGTGACGCCGCTGCCGTGGCCGTTGTAATACGCCGCGCCGTTGGTCAGGCCGTCGTGGCTCAGGCCGAGGTTGTGGCCGACTTCGTGCGAGGCCGCCTCGGCGATGTTGCCCTCCGAGTTGCTCAGGTTGTTGTGGTACACCCAGGCGGGCGACGAGTAGGCATTGTTGGCACCGCCGAAGATGCCCACATAAGCGACGCCACCGGCGGTGGAGGAGGGGTTCGGGTTGCCGGCGGCATCGGTGCTGCGGGTGATCAGGCAGTGGGACACGCGGTTGTGGAACACCGCCGGTGCCTCGGTGGTCACGTTCACGTCAAACGGCGCGAAGTCCTCGGCCACCCGCTGCCAGACCCGCTTGATGGCGAGTTGCTCGGCATCGCTGAATTCCACCAGGTTGGTGTCGGTGCTGAAGGCCGTGGCGATGATCTGGGTGCGCCCCAGGCTCGCGTTCCACGCCGTTCCGACGATCACGGCGCCGTCGAAATCGAGGAAGATGACGTTGGTGGAATCGGGGCGGCTGTGGAAGATCAGCGAGGGCGGGAATGGACCCACCGGCAGGGTCGCGCTCGGGGAGATCGGCGTTTCCGTTGCGGAGGAAACCGTGTTTTCCGTCGCCGGAAATTCACAGGTGTAATACACGCCGCCTTCATCGTCGACCGCGAGGTCATGTACATCCTCGGGCGGAAACTCGAACGACTCCAGCCATGCCATGGCCCGTTGCTGCGCTGGCGCCGGCAAGGCCATCAGCCGGTCGCGGAACACACTTGAAGGAAGATCGGACAACGCCATCGGGCGCGCACCACCCAGCATGCGCGATGAACCACCGGATTCCGCCACCGCGGTTACGCCCCACGCGCACAGTGCCGCCAGCAATCCTGACCTGAATAACCCCAGCCCCATACCCAGTACTATAACCAAAGCACCGGAATATTTCTAAAAATAGTTAAGGAAATATATTTGCAGCAAATTTCGGCGCGCTACTAATTGTCAGTCTGCATCTTGCGCAATAATGGTAATATCCGCATTAATCGTGTTCGGCCTTCTGGAGGCGGTGGAGGACCCGTTCGCGGCCGATGGTTTCGAGCAGGTGGAACAGGCTGGGGCTGCCGGGTTGGCCGCTGACCGCGAGGCGGACGGGGTGGATCAGGTCCGCG
>CALBHI010000013.1 GCA_937894535.1 uncultured Verrucomicrobiota bacterium | reverse complement strand
GATCACGCGCGCGTCGGGGTTGTTGGCCCGCCAGGCGGCGACGAATTGATCGGCGGCTACCTTCACCAACACCTGCCGCCGCTGATCTTCGAGAAAGTGCTGAACGGCAACCTCGCCGGGGCCATTGCCGAAGCGCGCTCCTGGCAAGGCCTCCCCTATATCCATCCTACCGCGATGCGCCGCCACCTGTTGTTCAGCCTGCCCAAACCGCTGCGGCGGCTCTACCTGAACCGCATGCTCGGCCTCCCCGCCTTCTCCGTGTTAAGCCCCTGCCACCTGCAGGAAAACGAACGCCTGATGAACGACGCCCTCGCCATGTGCCATGCGCGGTTGAGCGACACCCTGCCTAACAACATCAACTTTTTCCCGATCCCGATGTACATGACCCACGGCGACAAACTAGCCATGTCCCTCCCCATCGAGGTGCGCTTCCCGTTCCTCGATCCGGACCTGGTCGAGTTCGCCTTCCAGTTGCCGGTCGATTACCTGATCCGCAACGGCTTCTCCAAAGCCGTGCTTCGCGAACCGATGCGTAACCGCCTGCCCCCCGCCATCACCGGCCGCCGCGAAAAGATGGGCTTCCCCGTCCCGCTCGCGGCTTGGATGCGCGCCGGCAAGGAATCCATCCTGGCTGATGTCCACGAAGGCCGCGTGCGCGGGTTCATCGACACCGAGATCCTCGACCGCGACTTCGACACCATGGAGCCGTCCATGATCTGGCGCATCCACCAGGTCGCCCGCTGGATGGCGCGGTTCGACCTGTACAGCCCACCCGCCCCGCGGGAAAACACCCGCATCAAAGAACCCCACCGAGGACTTGCCCTATGCTGAACGCCCTCCGCCACCACCTTGTTCACCCTTGGAAAGCCCGACGGCGGGAACGCGCCATCCAGGCGCATGCCGAACAGGCCGCCCGGCAGAACCGAAACGCCTTTCCCGGTTCGTTTGCGCTGCCCACCCCGTTTGCCCGGGGCCTGAACGAACGGGCTGTCGAGTTGACCTTTGCGCAACTGCTCTACACTCCGCAAGGCGAGGTCCTCGACATCGGACACGCCAATGCCAAACAGAGCCACCTGGACTTCCTTTCTCGCTTCACCACAAAGGACAACCTGACCGGCATCGACCTCGGTGAACCCATCTACGACACCACGCCGTATTACAAGAAGTCTATCCGCGCCGACATCACCCAGCATCCCTTCGCAGACAATACGTTCGACGTCATCTGGTGCATCTCGACCCTCGAGCACTTCGGCATGGATATCGCCATGTACAACGACCAGTACACCCGCGATGCCGGCCTGGCCGGCCGGGCGCTCCAGGCCATCGTACCCGCGCTGAAGCCGGGCGGCCGCCTGCTGCTGACCGTGCCGTTCGGTCGCCACGAAAATCATGGTTGGTTCATCAACTACGATGCGGCCCATTGGAACGACCTGCTGGATGCCGTACGTGATCGTGTACGCATTTCTGAATGGTATTTCAAACACACGGAAAAACGCGGATGGCACCAGGTGCCTGCCGGCGAGCTGGCCTTCACCAGCTACCACGATCAACGCAATTTCGGGGCTGCCGGCCTGGTCGTTGCGGTGATCGAGAAAACACAATGATCCATTCCCGCAATGGCACAACAGCGTTAGCTTACCCGTGACCGATCTCCGCAACCAGACCGTACGCGGCGCCGGTTGGATGGCGCTTTCGCAAGTCGTCAGCCAGACCGCGCGCATCGGCTTCATGATCGCGCTGGCCCGGCTGATCTCCCCGGCGGAATTCGGCCTGTGGGGCATGGCCCTGGTCTTCACCGGTTTCGCCTCCCTGCTCGGGGATGTCGGCCTCGGCGCGGCGCTGATCCAACGGGCGCAGATCGAACCGCGCCACCTCGACACCGTGTTCTGGATCAACCTCGGTCTGGGTGTCGTGCTCGCCGTAGGCATGGTCGCGGTGGCCGGTCCATTGGCCGTCTTCTACAACGCTCCGGCCCTGGCCCCGCTACTGGCCGTCGCCGCGACGGAGTGCATCATCAAGGGACTGTCCGGCGTTCACCGCGTGCTGCTGGTCCGGGCGATGCAGTTCCGGTTGATTGCCGTGCAGGAAACCGCGGCCCTGCTGGTCGCCGGACTGACCGCGTGCCTGCTCGCCGCCGCCGGCTGGGGCGCGTGGAGCCTGGTGGCGCAGAACCTGGTCTTCGCCGCACTGGTCGCCCTGTCGATGCTGTGGCTGCATCCGTGGCGTCCGTCGTTGCGGTTCGATGTCCCCGGCTTGCGCGACTTGCTGCACTTCAGCCTGCACCTGCAAGCCTTCAACCTACTGAACTACTGGCTGCGCAACCTCGACAAGTTCCTGATCGGCCGCCTGCTCGGCGACGTCGCCCTCGGTCACTACAACCGCGCCTACACCACCATGTTGCTGCCCCAGTCACAAATCACCGGCACCCTGGAACGCGTGCTCTGGCCAGCCCTGTCACGGTGCGCCCACGACCCGGACCGCCTGCGCGAGGCCTACCTGCGCACCCTGCGCATCATCGCCCTGGTCAGCTTCCCGCTGATGATCGGCCTGGCCGTCACCGCCCCGGACTTCGTCGTCGTGGTGTTTGGCCCGGCCTGGGAACCCGCGGTCGCCCCGCTGCAATGGCTCTGCATCGCCGGCTTCCTGCAAACCCCGGTGTCCACCCTCGGCTGGCTGTACCTGGCCTCCGGACGCACTCGCCGTTTGCTGGCCTGGTCGCTGCTCGCCGCGGCGATCTCCATCCCGGCCATCGTCATCGGTGCGCTCACCGGCTCGATCGATGGCGTGGCGATCTGGTACGCGGGAAGCAGCCTGATCATCACCCCGCTGGCTTTTGTGGTCGCCGCGCCGCTAGCCAACCTGACCGTACGCCGCGTCACCGCCACCCTGGCTGGTTCCGCGGCGGCCGCCCTGGCCATGGCCGGCCTCGTACTCTTCGTCAACAGCGCGATGACCGGATCCGCCCCAATCCTACGCCTGGTCGCCAGCACGGCCACCGGAGTCCTGGCCTACACCTTGTTTGCCTGCCGCACCACCGCAGCCGCAGAAGCCCGGGAGGCCCTGCTTTCCCTGCGGACCCGCCTCCAGACACCCAGCACGGATGACCCGGCCCCCGTCACACCATGAAAACAACCGACTACCGACAAACCGCGTACGCGAACTACCTGCAACGGCCGCACCAGGCCGATGCGCGGGGATACACACCCAACGCCATGCCACCCGAACTGGGCGCGGCCCTCTACGGCGATGCCCTTGCCGCAGCCGACCGCACCGCCATCGCTTTTGAAATCGGTGCCGGGGAAGGCCACTTCCTGAAGTACCTGCGCGACCTCGGTTTTACCCGCGCATACGGGGTCGACCTGTGCGCTCCGATGGTCGAACACGCGCTGCGCCTCCCGGTGGATGTGCGCCTGGAAAACGGCATCGATCACCTCGCCGCACTGCCTGACAACCACCTGGGCCTCGTGGTAGCCATCGACATCATCGAACACCTGAGCAAACCGGAAATCATCGAATTTCTCCGCCACACCTTCCGCACCTTGATGCCGGGTGGCGTGTTGATCGTGAAAACCGTGAACGGCCAGGGCCTGTTCAAGGGCCAGGTGATGTACGGGGATGTGACGCACACGACGATGCTGAACCCCGGTTCGCTTGGCCAGTTGCTGGCCATGTCCGGATTCGACGAACCGGTCTTCCGCGAAAGCACCTTTTTCGGACGCGGAAAACGCGAATGGATCCGCCGGAAACTCTGGCCGGCGATCAAGGCGATCACCAACCTCTGCCGCTGGGTCGAATCCGGAAAAACCCAGACAATCTGGTCGGAAAACATGATCTGCTGGACCCGTAAACCCGCTGCGTAACCATGGGCAAGCTTGGCTTCATCGTGGTGGACTACCCACCCATGCTCGGCGGCATCGCCCGCTACACCGGCGATGTCGTGCGCTTTCTCGCGCCATGGGTGTCCTGGCGCATCTACGCCCGCGTGACCACTCCGCCAGTCACCTGGCCGGAACACCCGCTCCACGGCATCATCGAACCGGATGAACTGCACGACCACCCGGACCGCGTCGCCACCCGCCTGCGCGACGACGGCGTCACCCACGTGCTATTCAACCACATCGACCTCGCCGGCCCCCGCACCGTACGCGCCTTCCGCAAACGCGGCATTCCGTGCTCTGTCTTCCTGTACGGCGCCGACATCAACTTTATCCGCTCACCGCGAGGCCATGCCCGCCTGTACGCGACCGCCGCCCTGATGCAACACCGCATCGTGATCAGCGACGGCACCCGCCGCCTGGTCCGCCGCCGCCTCCCGCTGCTCGGCACCCAGATGATCCAACCCGGCATCGACGAAGGTGCGGCGGAGGT
>CALBHI010000012.1 GCA_937894535.1 uncultured Verrucomicrobiota bacterium | reverse complement strand
AAATAAGAAGCCGAGAATCCACAGAAATTGAGCGGAAGCGTCTCTTGCAGTTAGCATAAGTAGGGCCAAGTAGACTGCTACGGAGCAGGCCAGCGAGAAAAAGGCATCTGCGAACAACGATTGCTGGATTGATCTATACGGCATTGAAAAGCCTGATTTATTTGAGAACAGCACCACACGAGCTCGGAATGCCTTTCCACGGGAAAAACGCGCATTGGGAGTAGCAGTCTATGTGATTGGCAGTACGGCATCCTTTTCTATCCTTACAAAGTGTGATCTCGCTGCAGTTGGCGTCCTTCTCTGTGAGACACTTGGCGACACAGTCATCCTTGTCAGATTTGGGGTATTTATTCAGGAAGTCCTGACAGCACTTTTTTGCGGCTCCAGGATAAGGGTCATCCTTATAACCGCCCGGCGCACACTGGTCCTTGCACGTACTGTCCTTGTAGTTGTCACAAATGCTCGTATCAACTGAGTCGCCTCCTGATTGAGGAGCAAAAGTTGGCTGAGGCCAGTTGGCCCGTCCGTCTACATCGACGTAGTTTAGCGGCGCATTGAGAGCAAACTTATAGAGATTCAGTCCCTGTTCTTCGTCAAGAGGGTCGCGGTTTAACCACCGCCCCTGCTCCGCGCTGTAGAAGGCAGATGCGTCAAGGAGCGTGGCAAAACTGATGAGGAGTACAGGCAAAACAGTTTTCATTGTATATTTCTTTCATTACTTATCGATAGTGGCCGTCAATCATACTGTAATATCGTCGCCTCACGCCCATTTTTTTGACTGGGCCATTCCAACCTAGCGTCCATTCTATGCCACAACAGTTCAGCATTTATGAGTCCACCGACGGCATGTTGCGGACGAAACGATCGGAGCGTGTCATTACCCCAGGAATAAATGCAATTGACCCTACATCTGTTTGCCGAAGGTGACCGTCAATTTTACGAACACTAAAAGCGCGACCCAATTTCTCCTCATTTTCCGAGGCCCGGCCCACGCCGGGCCGAGGTGGCAGGCAGTATCTGTCAACACTTGGACCGAATTCATTGACTCTCACGCCTTCAATCAAGATAGAACTCGGCAACTTTTTCAGTGACCTTACCATCTCGAAATTGAATGACCCGGCGAAAGTAGGATTTATCCGATGGGCTTACTGAATAATTCCATTGAGCATCATCGGATACCACTACTTCGAATGGAACTCGCTGCCAGTGTCCCTCGGAAAGCGTCCAGACTTCAATGGGCTTTCCCATTATCGCGTAGACCTCACCCTCTGTCATTCCATTGTGTACAGATCGAAATTTCTCATCAGAATAACCGGGGGCATAAACCGTATCTGATCTCGCCACAAGTGAAAACAGGGTTCCAGGAAGACCATCCTGCAGGTAGAAGTGCAGCACAATCAGACAACAGAACCCTATTGAAATTATATAGAGTCCAATCTTCCGCCCAAGCCTCATCTATTTCCCCGCTGACAGCGGACCAGGAGCAGGGGGACTCGGAATCGGCTTGTAGTCCGGAGGGAAAGGCGTAACGGGGTCATCCGGCTTCGGCCAGTCCGGATGATCGTCAAACCAATCATCTGGCAGCGGCCCACCAGCGGCGATTTGACACGGCCAGCCATGAGGAGAAAGAGGACTACAGTCGAGAAGCCATTTGGGTGTTCGATCTTTATCGCAACTAATAGAGCAATCACTGCAAACCTTAAACGGCTGTTCTCCCGGAGGATATATGCCATCCACATCGCATGTCTCTCCTGGCGGACATTCATACTTCTTTGTTAAATCCAGTCCGCATTTATCATCTTCAGGCTTAAAAGGAATAGGTTCGTCGCAATTGTTTATGAACTTCGCATTACCAAGTGGATCGACATACCTTTGGGGCTTGTTTTCTACAAACGCATACAGATTGATTCCGCCTCTTTCCTCAATCGGATCCCGATTTAGCCATCTTCCGAGTTGAGGCGTGTAATATCTATAGCCGTAATACAGCAACCCGCCCTCATTATCGTTGTACTTCGAACTGAACTGGAAGGGATTCGCGTCGGCCAACGCGCCCGACTTGGCTGTCACCTGGCCAAAGCCATCATAGGTGCAGCGAGCTGAAAAGGCGCCGTTTTTGTCGAGTACATCGGTGATATTCCCGTTCGCATCAGCGAGGTAGTAGATCGGTTCGGGAATTGTTCCCTTCCTCACCCGAGCCAGCAGACCACCGACACCTCCCGCCCCCTGTAAGGTGCCGGAAAGGTCCAGACCCCAGACGTAGTAATTGTTTTTGACCTCGTCGCTTCGATCCTCGCATACCATGTTCCACCCGTCGTAGGTGTAAGTAACCGTCAAGGTGTTACTCCAACTTGATCCGCCCCATGTCTCCACATCCTTTTGTACCCTTCGGCTCATGAAGTCGTAGGCGAAACTCAACCGCACCGAACCAACATTCGTCGTGACGGGCGTCAACCCGACCAGCCGATTTTCGCCATCCCATAGGTAATTCCATGTACCATCGAATATCATATTTCCATCCGAATCATACGCCGGATCCGCCACGGCCGTCGAGATGTTCGTATACTGATTGAGTTCGTTCGCCCAATAGGTGGTCGTCACGCCGTTGTTGGTGGAGACCAACCGGTTACCTATGGCATCGTAGGCATAGTCAAAGCTATTCGTACCCATGATGGCCCTGGATAGTTCACTGCGTTGGTTGTAATTGAATTGATTGGTCGTCGCCAGGTCATCAATACGTTGTGTCCTGCGCCCCGCCGCGTCTGAATTGTAGTCGAAGCGACGAATGACACTGCCGGTGACCGAATGCGTCATCGAGGTAATGTTATTGCGATGGCTTTCGTACCCGAACAATGTAACTGTATTGTTTTCGTTTGATAGAGATACAAGCATAGTGACCAAGTTGTGGAACTTGTAATGGTGGCGTGTTTTGTGGGTATAAATGCCGTATACCGTGGAGGTGACAGACGACAAACGCCCCACGATATCGTATCCATAACTGACATCAAATTCAGATCCAACCCCGACTTTTTGAGGACGACCCAACGAGTCGTAAATGCGGCTGATACTGAACAACCAATTGGTTTCCTGTTGAAGTCGGAGGTAAACATCGTAGGCATACCCTCGCGCTCCAGTTCCATCGGTTATTCCGACCTGTCGACCAATCCGATCATAGGTAAACGAGACATCAGGCGTCGCATCCGAATAATTGATGTTCGTGAGATTCCCGGATGAATCATAGGAATAGGTCGTGATGATGCCGCGGGCCCATGTCCGGGAAGCTAGCAAACCATCCGAGGTGTATGTGTAACTGACGCCATACCCGTCGGCATACTGCTTGTTGGTTAACAGACCGGTGGCCTCGTCATAGTACCATCGCGTGATGTCAGGAGATCCACCTTCCGTTCTCCAGGTCTTCATGGCGGTCATGCGACCATACCCGTCATATTCATAGGCTACCGGGTAGGTCGCGCCCCAAGTGTTGGTAACCCGCCCCATGGCATCATAGGCACTATAGATCGTATTGGTTATCGCATCCGTCACGGACGTGCGGTTTCCAGTCTGGGCATCATATCCAAAGGTCGTTCGATAACCCGCAGCGTCTTCCACCCACTGCACCCGGCCGTTGGTGGCATAGATGGTTTTATTGGTCCCGGTGCGTCGATCAATCGAACCCGTCATACGCCCAAGATCATCATAGGTATAGGTGGTCTCGGTTCCGGTTGTGTCGGCCTGCTTAAACAGCAATCCATTTACAATGACTTCGCTTCCCTCGGCATCGCTATCCGAACGATTAATGAGTTTTATCTGAACTTTGTTCGGGGGATCTCTGACCAAATCAAATGTTGTGGTAACGCCTCCAGGGATCACTTCTTCGTTGCGCATCGATGAACAGGAGCACCCATCGCCGCTGGCGGCGCTACGCGTTATCCTCGTGGTAACCACGCCCACCCCGCCATCCTCAGCATATAGCAAATCGACGACCTGCTTAAACCAGACGGAACCTTCTTTGATATACCTTGCGTTCTGTTCGGTAATACGGTCCAGGGAGGCCTGGTCGAGTTGTCCGTTCCCATCGATATCAAGCCCTGATCGGTACATTTGCCCGGCCTCATTATAGGTATACAAGCGGTCGGGTTTACCGGAAACCTGTTCACGAATCAACCGACCATGCGCATCATACGTATACGCATTGGTGAGAACAGTACCGCCATAGCCCGGACGTTCCCGGCGAACCGTTCGCCCCGAGGTGTCTGTTACATCCAGTGACCATACCCCCGAGGATGAGCTACCGGTATGGACTCGCGTCCATTGGTGACCATTGGTATAGATTCCGTACTGGTAGAATCGCGGAACAACACCCGAGCCCGTCACACTCGAAACGCGACCGTCCCTTTGCCGGGATGTAACGGTTAATGCACCCCCAGGAGCGATATTCGATTCGACATTTTCGCCATAATACCACCGAGTAATCAGTTGATCCGGAGACCAACCAGTTGTGATTCGGCCTGCCAAGTCAAAGGCATTGCTGGATACAAGGGATAACGAACCGCCCGAAGTTGATATCTTGAGCAGTCGGCCAGCCGCATCATACGTATTGACCGTTACGCGATCTACTTGAGCTGGCCAATCTCCAGCCGAGACACCCGTGATCGTTTGCCGCGTCACCCGCTTGAGTGCGTCGTTCTCATAATATTCGATCCGTCCATCGGGGAAGCGTTCCGATTCTTTACCGCAGCATCCCCACGTGACTTCACGGAAGAGTCCGTTGGCATACCAGATCCTTGTTTCACGACCAAAGGCATCGCGTTGATAACAGGTCCAATCCAAAACCTCGAAAGCGGAGCCGTTCCATATGTGTCGCTCAACCTGTACCTCGCCACCCATATCATCAATAATAGTGATCGACCGGGTGCTGATACCGGACACCACATTAAGAGCATCAGGCGTTTCCGTTATACGTAAATAGGCTCCTCCAACCAGTTCTGTGAAGGCACCCATGCCATTGGTATTCACCACAAACGAACCCTGAGCATATTCGTACTCATCCTCCTTTCCGTCAGGATGAACAACAAGCTTGACCCTGTTCTTTACATGCTCTCCGGCAAGTGGTCCGTGTTTACGGGTGATTTTCCGGCGATTGGAGACCGCACCGTATGCACCACCATTGATGGATTCCTCCTCAACCTCGACTTTGTCACCTGTACTGTAGTCTTCATAAAAAGCGCGGAAGAGTTTCTGACCCGGAATTCCTGAAACGATACGCTCTTGTGTCCGCCATTGCTTGTCACCCAACTTCGGGATCTCTTGAACATCAAGTGTGGTATAATCGTATCGGATCGAGATAACATTGGTCGGATTGAGGGGCGGCTCGTAGACGGCGTTGTTCCATCCCGTTACCTCTTCGGTTAACCGGCCTTCCGCATCGTAGTCAAAGGTCGTCCAGGTTCCTGATTCATCCTTCCATGATAATTTCCCGTAGCGACCGTGTTCATCCTGGTCATCATAGTATGCGTATTGCTTAACCGACACATCGTCACTCAAGCCGTCGAGCGTTTCCCTGACTAGCTTGGCGCCGAACCGATAATACTGGTATTCACGTTCAATCCGTTCAACGACGGCTCCCCCGGGCGTACTTATCTCATGCACATCCACGCGACCCGGTTCGCCATTAACTGTGGCCGAGGACCAGGCAATACGCTCCTCTCTTAAACCAAGTCCGCTGGTAATGATCAATTCGTCGGTATCCACCCACTCAAACTTGAATTCATTGTTGGTTTGCGATGAGTGGATCTCTGAAATGATCATCCGACGATAGTTATTCGTTCCCGAATCAGGATCGCGTACCCGCCAGACCACAAATGCCGTTGAAGTCTGTCCCGGCTCAAAAAAACGAATTTCATAGGAGGTAGCATTATTGGTAACGATGTAGATGTCAGCCTGCGGCACATAGATTCTGGATAATCCCTGGGCCGAGGTTTCCGTGACAACCGGAGATTTACTGGAATGCAGAACCAACAATCCCTTGGGCTTTACACTATTGGTAACACCCGGGCCATTTACCTGGAGATGGATTTTACCGGCCAATCGACCTCTGGTATCCGTTCCGAGAGGGATTTGAAACAAGGCAAGACCTGAAGAGGCGTCGGGAGCATAGGTGAGGCTTTGCTTTCCTGCGCCTTTCGCCCCAGCGCCACCTGCACCACTGGCTTCTCCTCGACCTAGAGGGCATGCGGTCTGACACTCTGGACAGCACTCGTCTTCTTCCATACATGCCATAAAACCATTGGAGTCAGCACAACACTCCTCGCCCTCACCACATCCAACCCAAGCACAAAGATTATAATCCCATGTTTGACAGGTGCCGCCTGAACCCGTGGGCTCACAAGGATTGTTCGCGCCGGTGGCATGGCAAACCTGGTTTATAAAGCCACCAAGAAACATGGCGACGATGGCCAGCGCTTTACTATTCATGGGGTATATCCTCTTTGTCGGTGAGTCGTTGCGTCAAACGAGTGGTTGCCGTGGTCAATTGGCGTTGCACGCCAAGATGATCAGCAGCTGGTCGCATATGATTCAAAACCGCAAGGTCCCGTTGGGATCCAAACCCGGCGAGGAACGCGGCAGATCCGATCATCACCCCCCGGGAGGTAGAATTAGTCGCCCAGATCCGAACTTCAGGAAGAATGCTTGTGATCTGGCGCTCGGAAGCCAACGCCAACAAAGTAACGCGATCCGCATTTCGGAGTCCTTCGCGGTTCGCCGACTGCAGCACCAAATCGGCAAACGTTTCACGATCCAAGACATGATGGGTGTGGTCCAGATGATTCAACTGCAATAAGGCCGCGACATCCAATGGCGGAGTTGCGGCTGTGTTGGTCAAACAAGCCGCGATGCGTTCCTTGTGGGTAGAAACGTCGTAAAGCAGCATCATGTGCTGAAGCGCATATTCCCTGACACCCACGTCACGGCTGTCGTTTTGGGCCACTTGGATCAACAACTCTTCAATCCCTGCATCTTCACGGTAGAGGCGTCGCAACGTATTCATCGCCTCATTGATGAAGGATCTCTCCTGGGATAGGGTCATTTGAGAACAGTTCGCCGGGTCACCTAATATCGATACTAGCGCGGATACATCGTATTGGCCCACAGAGGAAAGATACTCCATGCGATCGGCATAACTTGGCTCCGACTCTTCGGCTTTCACGGTCAACGTTGCGACACATGTCGCCTGAATCAAAAATCTCGCGACAACGTTCATCGATCCCCCACCTTTACCCCGTCTTGCTCCACATAGAGGGAATGGCAATAAGTGCTCCAGGCATCTGCTTCAACCAAGAATGCCAGGGGTATGAACCCCCAGGTATTCATATGTAGCCCGGGTATCAATATGGCATGGGTGGATGTTCCTTCATAAGGATATTCGGTAACAGTTATACCTGTTGATAAAATTGGTATTCGAATGTTGATTTCAATATCCTGAGGAAGCTCTTCGCCGTCCAGGTATACGCCCATGTCCACCAGGCGAGACCCATCGTCGTAGTAGTAGATGGTCTTGTCGTAATCCGAGTTCGACAACTGAGTAAATCCGCGCACACGAGCAGATGCAATCACCGGGCTGTTGGTTCCATCTAAACGAGCGATTGCGGCATAAGCCTCCGGTTGAGCCACGTACAAGCTGAACAAGGAACCCGTTGGTGACATCGAGGAGCGTATATACGTAACTCCCGGCTCGAATCCCACCCATAGATTCGTCGGAATATCCGGGCATGACCAAGGCCGGTAATACCCCGCCCATACGGCAGGATCATTCGGGAATGATGCCGAAGCCACCTGTACGCTGACCGTCTGGCTGTATTGTACCGGACCGCCCTGATCCCATCGCCCGGAAACAAGGTAGCTGCCCGCATTGGTAAATGCACAGGCCCAGGCTTGATTATTGATCGATGTGTATACACTGACACCGTTGATGGCAATGATAACGGTTCCCGTGGCTCCGCCGGAAGGAACCACGTTCAACAACATGGCGTCGTTCTTCCGCAATTGCATGAGGTTGGTGGGGGGGGATAACAAGTTGAACTGCGTCCAGGACAAGGTTCCGGTTTGAGCGGTCCATCCATTATCACCGACCACAACCACTTGCGTATTGGAGCCAACGGGCAACGGTATATCGGCATACCAATTCTTGCCGAGACCGCGTTTGGCTTGGGCTTCCGGTATCCCGTTGGTTGGCACATAGGATGATTGCACATCCAAAGCATCATAGTTGACTGTTTGTCCTTCGAGGCAAACGGGTGACACGAGATTTGTCGCAGGCCACGCGTGTACACCAGCCACGAGCGTGGCGCGATGATCCAACCAATCCACGCGACCATTGGCATTGACGTCCGGGCCTCCGATGGCGAAGGCGCTGACCTGAATAATCCGGAGGCTTCCACTTCCCTCCCGGTAACGCCACCGAATCGATACGTCATGCGATCCTGCGCCTAGCCACGGCAACATCCAACGCGCTGTCCCGCTTTCACCATGGGTTGCAAACAGCTCTTTCTGACCAATAACCTGCCCGTTTACCGCCACTTGCAACAAGAAGCTTTCTGCCTCCGATTCCGGGTCATACTGAGTCGCCTCAACATCCAACGCGAAAACACCCGCGTTGGTCAGTGCCATGGAATAGGACACAATGCCCCCCTTGCTTAAGGCATAGGTGGTAGACCCCTGCAAGGCCCAGCGCCCCTCTGCATTGGTGTATGCGGAGCCCGAAACCGACCATACAGTACCTGTTACGCCTCCGAAATCGTCGATCAACGGATTGCTTCCGGCCTCCAACGCTTCCATGCCATCCAAGGCACCGTCATCATCCGTGTCGGCATCCCACGGATCGGTGCCTGCATCATATTCATCCCAGTCGTTTAACCCGTCGTTGTCGCTGTCCGACTCCAGATAATTGGTGGGAACACCACCGTTCAATGCGCCTGTAAGTTCATCGCGATCGCCGATGCCGTCACCATCCGTATCAACCCACGCATCCGCACCGTGGGGGGTTGTATTGGATGTCGATTGCCAATCAGATACGTGATCCGTATCCACACCGCGGTGAGCGCGGACCAGGCTTTCCCCGCCAAAATTCGCTGAAACAGGGCGGTTGGTGGTTCCAATCAAACCAAATCCATTGGTCGGGATATTATCGGTATTGGGGTAACCCCAAAGCACGGCATCTATGACAATGTTACTCACCGGAGCAACAAGTCGTGCACCGCGCGTTTTGGTGCCGCTCCCATTTACCAGGACAAAATTTTGCGTGGCATCCCGCCGAATGGTCATTAACGTCCCGCCGACGAGATAATGATAGCCCGGCTGGATGACCGCTCCCGAAGCAAATGTAAAGAAATTGCTGAATATCGTTGGCGCATTTGTCAGCGTACCCTGCAAGCGAAATCCAGAGAGATCAATTGGATGACGCCCGGCACAATACAACTCCAGCCATTCAAGCCCCCAATCATTCGATACGTCCGGATCGTACATAACCTCGTTAATAACAACGCCTCGAGCAAACGAGGTGGCACTCAGCCGATTGGGGGGTATTGTGCCGGCATAGAACTGCTCTTCGTTGCTCCATCCGTCCATATCCGAGTCACTCCGCGCATCGTTTGGGTCAACAGGATTCAACCCATGCTGCACCTCCCACCCATCCGGCAAGCCATCACCATCCGTATCTGCGCTGGCCGGATTCGTTCCGTATTGGTTGACTTCGCTTCCATCTGACAACCCATCTCCATCGGTATCACCGTCAGATGGATCTGATCCCGCCACATACTCCCCGAGGGTATCAAGACCATCACCGTCAGGATCGCCAAAGGCATCATACATGGTCGCAATTTGATTGCTTGATAAGGCCGAGGAATAAAGCCTTACATCATCGAGTTTTCCTTTCCAAAAATAGGAAAAGTCGGGATCATTAGCCCAACCTATACGTAATTCGCTTTGGAGCGCCGGGGCGAATGGGCCAGAGTCATTGGCAATCTGTACACCGTCCTTATATACTCGCGACGCGCTACCGCTATGAGTAACAACAATATGATGCCAAGCTCCGGTAATAGGTGTAGCATCCAATGGCCACGATAACCCTCCCGAACAGTCCGCGATAAAAGCTCCTCCGCCTCCCGAGTAGTAATCCCAGCCGGTCCAGAATCCCTTGTAGTTGTACGAGCAATTGTCGAAGTCTGAAATGATCGTTGCATAAGCGCTTGTGGTATTTGAATCAAGATACGTCCATGCACTGGCGGTGAACTGTTGACCCGTAATTAAGGCGGGTGATTGAAGAACTCGGACGTAATCATTGCTTCCGTCAAATTGCAACGCCTTGCCCAGCTTTCCATTCACCCAGGATGACGTTGCCATATTGACCAATTGTCCATGATAGTTGGTACGAGCAGAATTGATTGCATTCGTTCCCGTCGCGTCGTCAAACTTCCACCAGCCCGCGTGCGAGGCATGAACGCCGGAGGTGGGGTTAAGCCCATAGAGGATTTCCCACCAATCCGGCATGCCGTCGCCATCGGTATCGGCTTCGGTGAGGCTGATCGATAGGTTGGTGGTCGCAGCCAGCAGGGTGATCGGGTTGTTGGAATAGGAACCCTGCGCCTCCGCGTAATCCGCGATGCCATTGGTGTTGGAATCCCGGTAGGCGGAGACCGTGTAGGTGCGCTGGTTGGGCACATTGCTGATGGTGTAGGCTCCCGGAGCCGCAAGGACGGCGGCAAAGGGCACGTAGTTGGTCCCTATGGCCACCACGCGCACGGGTCCGGTTTGACCACCGGTGTAGAATACGGTTCCCGCGATGGTGGTCGGGTAGGAATCCTTGTTGAACGGATCCGTACCGAGCGACAACTCCAGTCCGTCGGAGGCGCCATCGCCGTCGGCATCCGGATCGAGCAACGTGATGGCAGCACCTGATACCGGCCCGCTGGCCATCACCGGATTGGACGTATAGGCTCCATACGGTTCCCAGTACTCCCGATCGCCATTCCCGTTGGTGTCGATCCAGGCAACCACCCAGTAATTGCTACCACTGGGCACTTCGGGGGTGCTGTAGGCGGCCGGAATCCCGTTTGATGCGGCATGTCGGTTGACCAGTCCGGCCTGCGCATCCTGCGCCATGGCCTTGACCAGTGCATCGGAAAGCGCCTGCTGGTAAACGGTGACTTCGTCAATCAATCCGGTAAAGTACCAGCCACGGTCGGACGCCACATCGCCGATGGCTGCGGTAACAGTATTGGACCGTACGGCCTCCAGGGCATGGGTGGCTCCGGTGGCGATACACTGGCCGTTGGCATAGAGTTTCATGTTGGTGCCACTGTACACCCCGGCAAGGTGCATCCAGAGGTGGTTGGTGACGATGGGCGACTTTTGCGCATACGACTCCAGCGCTTTACTTTGCGGAACCACATACGCGACACCGCCCGCCCCGCTGCTGTTGAGCATCAGGTACATGGATTCATTCCCCGAAACGGTTTTTCCCAAGATGCCATTGAGCGACGAGCCGCCCGTTCGCTTGATCCATGCGCCAAAGGTCACATTGGTCTGGCCTTCGACCACGGCGAGGTCTCCCACCAAAATACGGTCATTCCCGTCGAAGCTATAGGCCCCACCCTTTATCCCCGCCGACGACCAGGTTGCGCCTTGAACCGTTCCCGTATTGCCGCGACCGCTTCGATCATGAATCTGGGACCCTTCGTTGGTGGTAAAGGGCATATAGAACGCGGTTGGGTAAGGTACCGGCTCGAACGACCGGATCGCGATGTGCAGGGAGCCGGTTTGGCTGCCCGCATAGGTAATCGGACCCGAGATCCGGACCGGATACGACGTGGCGGAGAGCGGATCGCTACCCACCGAAAGCTCATGGGCATCATCGAATCCGTCTCCGTCGGAATCGTAGGACTTCGGATTCGTCCCGTGAACCATGTACTCGTCGTAATCGTTCAAGCCATCCCCGTCGGTGTCGTCGGCGTTGAGATCCGCGACATCCACCGAGTTGGAGGCATAGGTTCCGTTGCCGCTGGCATCTTCGACGAAGTCATAGAGGCCATCTGCGTCCGTGTCGGCCGGAGACGGGTAGTGGAAACCGACATCCACCACGGTATTCGATTCCTTGGCGTGGTTGGTGGCGGTCGTAAAGTGATAGAGGAGCCAATAGTCACTGGAAATATAGCCGCCGTTGATCAATGTGGAGCTTTGGTTGAGGTAATTGCTCCCGTAGGTTCCGGCCAGAAAGGGGTTGTTGGTCAGGACGGTGACCGAGCCGAGGCCCTGGGTGGGGGAGTTGTAGACGAAGTTGCTACTACCACCCATTCCGGTGACCGGGCTTCCCTTGGACAGTTCGTTGGTGACCGATGCAAACAGGGAACACTGGATGCTGAACTGGGTGACCTTGGTGTTCGTGGCCACCCCGTATTCCGACACGGCGTGCATCGTGCTGTTGTACATGTAGATGGTAACGTTGCTGTTCAACGAACCGGCGGTCAGGCCACGGTTGAGGTGGCTGAACAGCACATTGCGCACGGTAACCGCACCGCCGGTTGAGGCGGAGTTGATGTCGATGCCCTGCCAGCCTTTTTCGATCACGCTATGCCGGATGGTATGACCGCTGGTTTCGGCCTTGATCCCGGTGGAGGCATACCGAATGCGGACGCCTTCGATGGTCACGGCATTCCCGTTTTCCAGCTCGAAGGCCGAGGCATACAGGTGATGGGCAGGAAGGTTGGTATAGCCGGGTATGGCTTCCCCAAACTGGGTGTCATGGGCCGAGGTAAAGATGGCGGGATCAAGAAGATGGGACTTGTTGATGATCGTCGCGCCATTGATGAGTTTGATGGTGGCGTTGGTGGCGAACTTGACGACGGCGCCGGGCATGATGGTCAACGAGGCCCCATTCATGACCAGGTCGGAAGAGATGAAATAGGTTTCACCGCTGGCAAAGGTGATGTTGGTCGAGGCTGTCCCCGAGTAGTCCAGGTAATCGATCACAAAGGCCGGATACTGGCGGGGTTGATAGCTCAACAGGGGGCCTTGCACCGGCTCCTG
>CALBHI010000011.1 GCA_937894535.1 uncultured Verrucomicrobiota bacterium | reverse complement strand
CACGCCGGTGTTGTTGTTCACGCCCGCCATCTGGCCGAGTACGGCTGTTCCGTGGTTATCACCGAATCCCGCATCGGTGTGCCCAACCACGATGTTGGTCACGAAGGGCAGGTCGACATGGTTTTCGTTCCAGTCGAATTCGATGTCGCAGACGCGCACACCCGCACCGTTGATACCGTTCGACCAGGCATGGCGCGCGTCCACGCCATCGGGTGCGGCATCGACGTAACGTTGCCAGACTCCGCTGCCGTTGGCGGGGTTGAGGTAGTCCGGCGCGGCGGGCAGGAAAAGGCGGGGTACGCGGTAGACTTTTTCCACGTCCGGGATGGCGAGCAACAGGGCCTCGATTTCCTCGACGGGAAGGGCCGGGTCGAACGAGACCCGCGCATACAGATTAAGGTCGGGCACGCGGCGCTGGCGGGCCAGCAGCACGGGGGCGGCCTCATCGCGCCACTTCTCGAGCGTGCGCTCACCGACCGAGGTGATCGAGCGCGACCAGATCACGCCATGGCGGGCGAGCTGGCCGAGCGCGGTGCGGGCCTCCGCGGACTGCAACGCCGGCGTGGCCGGCGCAACGGAAACCGGCAGGCCATTGCGGACGCGGATCGGCGAGCCGTCGCGGAATCGCACCTCCAACTCGCCCTCCACGGAGCTGGCGGAGGCGGCCGCGGCGATGAGCGAAAGGCACAGCGCGAACAGGAAAGGGGTTGGCTTCATGGGTGGAAGATACCCCACGGACCCGGAAAAATCGATGGTCGTGTAAGGATCAGGGACCGGCGCCGAGCGGTGTGGTGGAGGCTCCGCCAAACTGGATCCGGACTACCTGGCCCGGGCCCTTGCCGCTGAAGATCCACTCCGCGGTGAGCGGCAGGTACACCACGGCCTCCGCCTTGTTGTTACCGGTGTAGTCACCGGTGACCGGAAGACCGCCGGCAGCCTGGGGCATCGACACCTTGAACGCGCCCATCGCGCTGCCGGAGATCGTCCACCAGCCGGTTGGGGCATGGAAGGTGGCGATATCGGCCTTGCCGTCGCCATCGTAATCGGCGGCGAGCCCCCGGGCGTTCGTGTCGCCGAAGGTCCGGTTGATGACACCTCCCGCCTGCAACTGGATTTTCCATTTCGCGGAGGAGGGTTGGTACACGGCGAAGTCGGCGGCGCGGTCGCCATCGAAGTCGCCCACCACCGGTTGACCACCGGGGAGGAACACGCGCTTGAAGAATTTTCCGCGTTTGCTGCCATGTACAAAATAGAGGCCGAGGCGTCCGTGGTAGACGGCAAGGTCGGTTCGACCGTCGCCGTCGAAGTCGGCAGGGACGGGTACGGTGCCGCGGAAGCCCCACTGCATGACAACGTCCATGCCGGCGCTTCCGTTGACGTACCAGACGGCGTTGGCGGGATCAAACACCGCCATATCGGCCTTGCCGTCGCCGTCATAATCGCCGGGCACCGGCGTCGTACCGAAGAACCCATACTGCGCTGAGCGGTAGCCATCGCGGCTGCGCAGCAGATGCCAGGTGCCGCTGACGTGATCGTACACACCGAGATCGGAGGAGGCATCGCCATCAAAGTCGTTGCGCACGAAATGCGGGAACACGTCGAAGACCAGCGGGTTGGTGCCGCGCTCGACCTCGAGGCCATCGTTGCGCCCGTCGCCGTCGGTGTCCGCTTTGTCCGGATTGGTGCCGAGCGCCTTCTCGTCGCGGTCCAGCAAACCGTCTCCGTCCGAGTCGAGGTCAGGTTCCTCACCCTTGGCCACGGTAATGATCTGGGTCGCGGCGACGCTGTTGCCACACGAATCGGTTGCCGTCCAGACGCGGGAGATCACCGCCGGGCAATTGCCGGTGCGCGACTCGGAGAAAACCACCGGCACCACCGAAGCGGACGCGTAGAGTGCAGCCACCTCCGCCGGGGAGAACGCACGCGGGTAGATACGCACGTCATCGATGGAGCCGACAAACCGCCATCCCCGTCCGGCCGCGGCATCGCCGATGGCAAAGGTGACGTTGTTGGATCGGATCGGTTGCGTCACGGCGAATGTTTTCTCCTCGACCAAGTAGCCCTGGGCGTAGAGCCGGATCGTCCGGCCGTCGTAGGTGCCGACCAGGTGTTGCCACACGCCGCGTTCCACCACATTGGTCGCTTCCGCAATCCGTTCTTCCGCACGCGAGGCCGGCACCACATACGAGCGGGTTGTTCCGCCACGCGCGTCGTGCACGAGGTACATGCTTTCATCAAAGGCCATGGTGTTGCCCATGATGCCGTACAGGCCGGTTTGGCCGGGCGACACCTTGATCCACGCGCCCCAGGTCAAAGAGGTCGCACCAGATACCCCCGCGATATCGGGAATGGTTAT
>CALBHI010000010.1 GCA_937894535.1 uncultured Verrucomicrobiota bacterium | reverse complement strand
GCGCTCGGAGCCCTCGCCAGCACCCATGCGACCGGGGACAGCTTCTGCGTGGCTTCGGGCAGCACCGCCCGCGTGGTCTTCAGCGGCCTCGCCACCAACCGCACCTACCGTATGGAATGCTTTGGCTCGCGCGATGCCGCCGACACCCGCGCCACCCTCTACACCGCGCGCGGATTCAACACCACGTCGGTCACCCTGCAAACCTCGGGCGCGAACATTGGCGCCCCGCCGTTCACCAACGCCAACCACGCCGCGTTGGCCGCGCTGGACCACATCCGCCCCACCGCCAGCGGCATCATCACCGTGTCGGTCAGTGTGGCCGCCGGACCGTTTGGTTACCTCGGCGCGCTGCGCCTGACCGAACGGGAGGAAATCGCGGTAACCAACGAACCACCGACCGCCATCGACGCCTTCTGGGTCGGTGCGCCGGTGGCCGGCCGCGCCATAGCCGCGCACTTCACCTACACCGATACCGAGAACGATCCCGAGTCGGGCAGCATCATCGAATGGCAGATCGACGTGCCACCCTTCACCAACAACCACCTCGTGCTGAACCAGACCAACCGGACCTTCGTCGTGCCCGATCAACCCGGCGCCTACCTCCGCATCGCCGTCCAACCGCGCGCCGCCGGCGGCGCGACCAACGGCGCGTGGGTTTTCTCGGATTGGCGCGGCCCCATCGTTTCCTCCAACGCCCTCGCCGTGTTGCATCTCGGCAACAGCTTTACCCGCTGGGGCCACATTCCGCTCCAACTCCAGCACCTCGCGGCCGATGCGGGCTATGAACACGTGTACGGCGAACAACTCGCCGACGGACAGGGCCTCGGCCACCATTGGACCAACGGGATCGCCGGCGGCGTGCTGACCCGCGGCACACCGTCGCGGCTGGAATTGGCCACCGGGGGATGGGACTGGCTGGTGCTGCAACCGATGAGCCGCGAATGGTTGCCGGCCAACCTCCCCGCGCTGCTCGATTTCGCCGCACGTTTCGCGTCCCTCGCGGATTCAAACGGCACCCGCGTCGCGCTCTACCAGTACTGGAACTACCTTGACGAGGGCGCGGCGGAACAGGAAGCGATCAACGCGGCGTTCGACACGGTGCGCGCCGCACTGGCCTCGAACGGCATCGCGTCGGTAATCATTCCCGCCGGCATTGCATTCAGCAACGCCGTCGCCGCCATCGCCTCGCTCGATCGCGCCGACCTCTATCAGGACAACCTGCATCCGACCGACATCGGCTACTACCTCAGCGCCCTCACCCATTTCGCGACCCTGTACCGGCAATCGCCCGTCGGCCTGACCAACGGCGCGATCTCCGCCGACGCGAACCTCGACACTCCGGTGCTCATGGATCCGCTCCTCGCCGCCGCGTTACAACCGGTCGCGTGGGACGCGGCGCGGTACCATCCCCATTCCGGCGTGACCCGTGGCCGCTTTGACGCGTGGGCCTCCGCGTTGCCCCTCGGCGAACGCGACTGGCTCGACGATCCGTATACCAACGGCCTGCCGAATCTGCTGCGCTGGGCCTACGGCATTTCACCGCATGTCCCGGATGAACCCGGACGCCACCTGCACATCGGCACCGGCGAGGCGGCGCTGGTCATGGCGTATGCGGTGGGCGCCGATGCCCAGGATGCCGGCGTGCTGATCGCGGAGCAGTGGTCCACCAACCTCGTCACCTGGACGGATGGCATCCCGTTCGGCATGACCGTACTGCGGTCCAACCAGCAGGTGCGGATCAGCGGAGGCGGCAGCCACGATGCCGAAGCCATCCGCCTGCGCATCCGGCACCCGTGACGGCGAAGGCGGTGATCACCGGGGCAGCGCCGGCGGCCTTCGTCGCGAATTCGAGACGGCCCAGCGCCTCCTCGTCCACGACATGGCCGGCGAGGCGTACGTTGAAGACATCGCCGATCCCCTGATCGAACACCAGCTCGGACGAGGTCCGCGCGTCGATGCAGCTGACGATGGCGGCAAACGGTTTCTGGCCCCCGCTGGTGGCGCGGGCCTCGGCCAGCAGGTGATGTTTGATGCGCATGGGGACTCCTCGTTGAGGTTCGTGGGTTTGGTTCAGTGTTTGAATTTCTCCGGCCGCACGACTTCCACGTGCTCGACAAAGGCGATGCCGGAGTAGTTCTTCAGGTAGCGGTCGACCACTGCTTCGATCAAGGCTTGCGCCTGGGCATAGTCCGGCACGATGACCTCGAAGCGGATGTTGGAAAAGTCCTGCACGATGGACGCCGCGTCGGCGGTTGGCCGCATGTCGCGCGACCCTTTTCCGCCCGCCGCCGTGACGGTGTAGCCGGCCGCTCCGGACGCGTCGATCAACACGGAGACCTCCTCCGCGATCAACTTTTCGGTGATGATGACAACTTTTTTCGCTGGGTAGAGCATGGGACCTCCGGGGAATGGGTGATGGTTGATGGGTGATGGGTTTCTCGTACCTCAAAAGCCGAAAACGGCCTGGCCGAGGGTGTAGAAGAACGGGATGCCGATGGCAATGGCCACCGGCGTACCGATGCTGGTCGAGGTGCCGATGTAGGCCGACGGATTGGCCGATGGAATGGAGGCCCGGAGGGTGGGTGGTCCCGAGATGTCCGAACTCGAGCAGGCGACAATCGACAGCAGGATGACGCCGCCCGGACTGAATCCGGTCAGGAGGTGCGCGAGGTAGCCGAGGCCGAAGGTGAGCAGGCCGTGCGCAATCGGCGCAACCAGCCCATAGACCGCATACCAGTGCGCGACCTTCTTCAGTTCGCCCAGCCGCGTGTAGGCCTCCATGCCCATGATCAACATCAGAACGGACAGGAATCCCTTGAACAGCGGATCGTAAAAGCCCTCGAACACCGCACCGGTCCGGGCGAACAAGCCGAGCGCCAACCCAAGCAGCAAGGCGGACAGGGCCGAGCCCTGAACGCTCTCCCGCACGATCGACCCGATGGAATGGGTCGCGCTCCCCCCGGTCTGCTTGCGCAGGTGCAGGTTGGCCAGCACGATCGCGGTGACCAGCGCGGGAATGTCCATGAACGGATACAACGCGGGCACCCAGGCCTCGAACGGGACGTTTTTCTCGTCGAGGTACACCATGCCGGCGGCCAGCGTCGAGGCGCTCACCGCACCGAACAGCCCGGAGGTGGCGATGCCATCCTCCCGCTTCATCGCCCGGATCCGCCCGAGCACCGCACTGCCCGCGACGACAATCACCACGCCGACCACGGCGGAGATCAGGGCCGGCAGGGCCATCGCCCGCAGATCGGCATCGCGCAGTTCCATGCCCCCGTTCATGCCGATGCGCATCAGCAGCATGAAGACGATGAACTGGTAGATGGCCTGGGGTACCTGCAACTTGCTGCCCATGGCGACCAGCGCCATGCCCCCGATCAGAAATGCCAGGGTCGGCGAGGTCAACTGCCCCGCGAACCCGCTCAAGAAGTCACCGAATGCCTGCATGGTTTCCTTTCCTTTCCAAACAATGGTCAGGATGGATACCACGGGCCTTGTTATTCACGAAATTGATTTATCTGATAGATAGCATCAGGATTGCTGATGATGCACCTGCTCCTGGATGTAGGTGGCGAGGGCGTCGACCGCGGCGGAACTGCCGGGACGGGCGAGCAGGCACAGCTCGGCATCGGGCAGGCGGGGCCAGCCCTGTTCAGGCCCGAGCGCGACCAGGTCGGCGGGCAGCATGGCACGCGGCAGGATGGTGTAGCCGAGGCCGGCCTTTACCGCGGCGAGCACGCCGGCGAACGACGGACTGGTGTAGGTGGCTTTCCAGCGGACCCCGGCGGCATCGAGCGCA
>CALBHI010000009.1 GCA_937894535.1 uncultured Verrucomicrobiota bacterium | reverse complement strand
GCATCTACAGCATGATCAAGCACAGCAAGAACATGCCGATCATAAATGCTTTGTCCACCCTCCTGCTCGTGGTAACCTTCCTTGCGGTTTGGACAAGTCAACGACTCACCACGGAGAAAAAAGCATGAAGAAGACCCTGACGGTTGGATTGGCTGCCCTCGGGTTGGCCGTGGCGCTGACCGGCTGCGGGAAAAAGCAGACCACCCTGCATGTCTATACCTGGGCGGACTACATCAAGCCCGAGCTGCTCACCCGCTTCGAGCAGGAGAACAACTGCCGGGTGATCATCGACACCTTCGACTCGAACGAGGCGATGTATGCGAAGTTGAAGGCCGGAGCCAGCGGCTACGATATCATCATGCCGAGCAGCTACATGGTCCGCACCATGTACAACCAGGGCATGCTGCAATCCATCGACCGCAGCAAGGTTCCGAACATCGTGAACATCGATCCCGACTACCTGAAGATCGCCATCGACAAGACCATGGATCACAGCGTCCCCTACATGCTGACCAGCAGCGGCATCGCCTACCTGGGCAGCAAACTCGGCGAGCTCGAGCCGTCGTGGGCGCTGATGGACCTCGAGTCGATCAAGGGCCGCGCGACCATGCTGAACGACATGCGCGAAACCCTCGGCGCCGCACTGAAGTTCCTCGGCTACAGCCTGAACACCAAGAGCGAGCAGGAACTCGCCGAAGCCCGCGACATCGTCATCCGCTGGAAGAAGAACCTGGCCAAGTTCGAAAACGAGCAGTACAAGACCGGCCTCGCCTCGGGCGAATTCTTCCTTGTGCACGGATACAACGGCGACATCCTGCAGGTCATGGAGGACAACGAGGACATCGTGTTTGTCATCCCGCAGGAAGGCACCTCGATCGCCTGCGACGACTTTGTCATCCCGAAAGACGCCAAGGAGGTTGACCTCGCCCATGCGTTCATCAACTTCTTCCTCGACGCCGAGGTCGCCGCCGAAAACACCGACTTTGTGTATTACCTCGCCCCCAACGCCGCTGCCTACCCGCTGATGAGCGAGGAGATCCGCAACGATCCCTCGATCTTCCTGGAAGAGGAGGTCAAGGCGAAGTGCGAAGTCATCGATGAGGTCGGTGATGCCCTGGCCCTCTACACGAAGATGTGGGATCAGGTGAAGGCCGCCGAATAACCGGTATTTGCGCGCCGTTCACAAGCCGGGGACATTCTTGTCCCCGGTTTTTTGTTTTTGGGGTATGGTGTTCCCATGCACCGGATCTGGATGCTGATGGTGGGGTTGGTCGCGGACGCGGCGCTGGCCGGGGGAAGTCCGCTCCGCACCGCCGTGGTGGTCAACCGCGCCAGCGAACGTTCGCTCGAGCTCGGCCGCTACTACGCGGAAAGGCGGGGCATCCCCGACCATCTGATCATTCCGATCCATGTCGTGACGTCGAACAGTGTTTCCATATCGGTGTATTCCAATGAGATTGAGGGTCCCGTCCGCGCCTTCATCGGCCGAGCCCCCGTGTCGAATCAGGTGGATGCCGTGGTGTTCTCGATCGACATACCGTATCGCGTATTCCAGCCGCCATTCTTTGATTACCGGTACGCCGGCCTGACCCCGACTTTCTACTATGGCTTTTATACCTCGCCTGATGCCTGGACCTTCGGTTGCCAGATTGCGGCGGGAAGCGCCAATGCTTATTTCGCGCGCGAACGCGCCTTTTCCCACACCGCCTCCTTCAGCAGCAACCGGCTGCGCCTTGCCTCCATGTTGACCGCGTCGAACATGCTTATCGCCAAACGCCAGATTGATCGCGCGGTTGAGGCGGATCATCAGCAACCGGTTGCGCAGGTACTGCTGATGCGGACGACGGATACCTTCCGCAATGTGCAATGGGAGGAGTTCGAGCGCGTGCTGACACTGTCTCGCTACCACAGTGCTCCACAGACCCAGCAGTGGTTGAACGCCGACACGATCGGTGGCTATACCAACGTGATCGGCGTGGTGGCGGGTCGGACCGCCCATGCCTGGATCGGTGACAACCCGCCGCTTCCCGGAGCGTTCGGCGAACACCTGACGTCCTATGGAGGGTATCTGTATGAACCATCCGGCGGACAAATGACCATCCTGTCCTGGATCACCAACGGGTATGCCGGCACCCATGGCACGGTGGTGGAACCCTGTGCTTACACCAACAAGTTTGCCTCGCCGCTGTTGCACTACTGGTACGCCCGCGGCTTCAGCCTCGGGGAGAGTTTCTGGATGTCGGTGCGCAATCCCTACCAGGGCTTGTTCCTTGGCGATCCCTTGTGCGCTCCCTATGCCGTGCCGCCGACGGTGGGTTGGTCGGGTCTGACCAACCGCGCCACGGTGAGCGGCATCGGTAGCTTGACCGGGTTGGTGATCGCCGCCGCCGGGCGTCCGGTCGCGTACGCGGATTGGTACGTCGATGGATTCTGGCGGACCAACGTGTCCATCGGCGCCCCCGCGCCGGGTAATGTGGTCACCGCCATCATCAACAGTGCCTCGCGCAGTTACACCGTCGCGCCGGGCGACACGGTGTACGATATCGCCACCGGCCTCGCCAACGCCATCAAGGCCGCACCGCCCCTGCCGGTCACAGCCCTCGCGTTCGGCGACCGGATTGAGGTCGTGCACAAAACCCCGGGCCCTGCCACCAACACGATCAACGCAGTTGTCGGTGCCGGCACGGCGGGGATGAGCACCGTGCGGGCCGTTATCCCCTCGAATAGCTTCCTCGCCTCCACCCATGCCGCCCGCGAGGCGATCACCTTGTCCGGAAACGCCGCATCGGGAGATGTCGTCCGTGCCGTCATCACCACCCTCGACGCCCGGGTGATCACCAACGAGTGGCTGGTCACCACGAACCTCGCCTCGCCGCTGGGCATCCTCAACGGCCTGGCCTCGGTCATCAACGGCAACACCAACTTGCAGGATGCCACAGGGTGTTTCGCCACCTACAGTCGACCGTTGGACTTCTCCGCGACACCGCCATCCGAATTGTGGCTGTTCGCACGGACGAATTCCTGGGAGGGGGTTAACCTGCAGGTTGCGTATTCGGTTCTTCCGGTGGGGGGAAGTACCCTGACCGGGCCGAATTTTTCCGACACCTTCAACGACAACGCCGACAACCTCAAGCCGCGTGCGATGATCTTCCTTTCTTCCGGCGTGACCCAGGCGTTGCCGGTGTGGACGGTGGACACGACGGCGTGGCCGGACGGTCCGCATGAACTGACCCTGGCCGTGCGCGATGGAACCGGGGTGGAAACCGAAGGCCGCGCCACCGTCACCGTCGTAGTCGACAATCACGACCTTGCCTGCACCATCACCGCGCCGGTCGACCGCGTGTACCGCTTGCGCGCCGGGGTGGTCACTGCCGAGGTCGCCACCGCCGCCTCGATGGGCACCGTCACCCAGGTGGTGGTCTTCGCCGAGGGCAAGGCCGTATCCACCGGAACCACCGCCGTCATCGCCCTGACCAACTACGGGGCCGGACCGCTGCGGTTGCAGGCGCAGGCCTGGGATGACCTCGGCCGCTCGACGCGCAGCGAGCTCGTGACCGTGCTCGTCTACACCGATGCCGACGGCGACGGCATGGGTGACCAGTGGGAATATGCCGCGTTCGGCGCCTTGA
>CALBHI010000008.1 GCA_937894535.1 uncultured Verrucomicrobiota bacterium | reverse complement strand
CGATGGATGCCGCAGCGCCCTGCCGGTGCTGATGAAGGCCCCGCCGGACGCGGTGGTCATCGAACTCGCGCCGGGTGGCGGCGACGTGCTCGACGCGATCGCCCGGTGCCACGCCGCTTTCCCTGACCTCGCCCACATCGTCATCAGCCAGACCAAGGACGGAGAACTCGCCGAACGGGCCATCAAGGCCGGAGCCAAGGCGTTTATCTACAAGGGCGTCGGCCCCAACAGCCTCGCCGCCGCGATCCGTGACGCGGTGCGCGGGGAACTCCACATCTGCCGCTGCATCGCCAGCCCGATGATCCAGAAAACCCTCTACGGCAACGGCAAGCACAAGCAAAAACACCCCGACCTCGCCAAACTCAGCGACCGCGAATTCCAGGTATTCCAACTCCTCGGCGCCGGCTGGGACAACCAAAAAATCGCCGAAGCCCTCGGCATCAGCGTCAAGACGCTGAATGTACACAAGGAGCATTTGAAGGAGAAGCTCGGGATAATGACGTGTGCTGATCTAAGTCGCCGAGCCGAAGTTGTGTTAAACCTCCAGACCTAGCTGAGTCTGTAAAAGAAATAGGAAACAATGTCCGATTACAGAGCCAGATGATTTTTCCCATAGTTTGATGCAAACATATGGAGGCAATCATGATTCGTGTACTTGGGTTTCTTTTTCTTGCCGTTCTGGCAGCTCAGGCTGAAGTTGCAACGAGAAGCGGCATCCTTAGCGTAGATCATGGGGGTTTTCCCAACGGAGAGATCGTCACAAATAACCTTGCGGCAACATCTATTCCCGGAGGAAGTTTTAAGATTACCAATGGATTAAGCCTAATCCAGGGCGCTGAATTTCTGAGTGCTCAAGGCGATGGTAGTAACGACAAGTTACTGAATGATGGAAATTACTTCATTCAGCTAACATGGCATCAGCAGCCAACTTTTGATTTTCCGCGATTCCGGTCTGCGTTTTCTGTTCACTTTGAGCAGAGTTTCGTGGTTAGCAATGCCGCCAAAGTGATTGGTGATAATACCAAGCCCTCCCTCAATCAAATAACGAAAGCGGATGCGATCGGGTTGTATGTTTCACCCATGTATCAGCTAGCAGGATCGAAGACGGAGCAGAACAGCCAACTTCTTTACCTGGGAGCCAATTTGGGCGGAAACTACGTGTTTAATGCGGATGAAAACGTGAAGGATGGCTTTCTCTGGGAGAACAGCGGCGGCTTGATCATGGAAATCTACCAGGTTAACCATCGCCTGCGGGCAACGGCTGGATACATGCACACGCAACGACTGGAAGAGGATCGGGATCGCAGCGTTCTTGCGTTGATGTATGGATACGAACTTGAGTTGGGAACGGTGCTGTTGAGCACGGAAATCAATGGTTCGGAGCACGACAACTCCGAGGTCCGCGTCAATATTGGGCTTTCCATGTCGGCAGATCGTTTCTTCAAAGCGCTGGGCGGCTTGTTTAAGCCGAAAGAGCAGGAAAAGAAGGACAGCTGACGTTAAGCTGGCGCTTGTTAAAAGAATCGGGGTCGGGCATTCACTATTAATTATTGGTGAACAACCCATTTTACAGGTGATTTCCGCGATTCAACATGGCTTGGCAGCAGTGCTTCTTTTGGCTGATTTCCTTCGCGCCCTTCGCGGTCTTCTGTTCAATCCCCCTCTTCGGGGCGGCTGAGGGTGGCGTTGTAGTAGCGGGGGTTGTGGGTGACTTCGTCGCCGAGCCAGGGGGGCGGGTGAAGGGTTCGTCCTCGCGGTCGAGTTCGATTTCGGCGAGGAGTTGGCATTGACCGTTCCGGGTCAGCCGTTGACAAAGGACTATTGGGTTATGGGGGTGGTTGCGGGGGTGGGGTGGAGGAGGTTTACGAGGGTTTTGAGCAGGGCGGGGAGTACGTTTTCACCGGGGCGGAGGGGTGGGAAGGGGAGGTGGGCGCGGTCGAGGGTGGGGCGTATTTCTGTGAGCAGGGTTTGAAATTCGACGGCGACGACGCGGGGATCGAGAGTGTCGAGGGCGGGGTCGAGCAGTTTGAGCCAGGTTCGTTCGAGCGCGATGAAAATGGCCGACCAGGGTTTCCACGCCGGCATCGCCTCCGGGTGTTCGCGCTGGAGCAGGCGGGCCCAGGGTTCGGGTTGTAGCCAATAATGTTTCTCGCGCCCGGTGGTGCGCACGTTGACCACGCCGGACCGGTGCATGTCGACCAGGGCGTCCTGGATGGTTTTCGTGAAGTAACAGGTCTGCCGGGCGATCTCCGATGGATGCGCGGCTTCATGGGTCAGCAGGTAGTGAATGATGTCCGCCCGCGCATTGACCCCCAGCAGGGCCCGCAGTTGTAACATCAATGCCGCCGGTTTGTCGTAACGGAAGGCTTGTGTTTGTTCGCGCCGGACGACGGGGTCCCGTAAAAAACCGGCCCGCGCAAAAACCGGATCGGGCGCGACGATCACCGGCATGGGTCGGTAATCGGGACGAAAAAACAGGGATTCCGGGTGAGTGGGTGGTTCGATGGATGCCAGACCCTTCCATTTCAGGGCCTCTGCACCGCGACCGGTCAGTCTGGCGATACCCGCCAGCACCGGCAGTCCGGCGAATCCTTCAGTCTGTTGCATGCGGCGCAGGCGCTGAACATGGATGAAGGAGCCGTTGAGCCGCAACCAGTCGAGCACTTCGTCAAACAACCGCGCATCATGGCGCGCCACGGTGCAGGTCAGGAGTAGCAAGGCCTCCGGATCGATCGACCAGGGACCGGTGGTTTTTGTATGGCCCGCGACGCCGAGCGCCGACCACTGACCCCAGAGGAACGTCAACAACGACGCACGCAGTTGATCCCTATAGATGTTGAGCGACATGTTCATACCCCAGCTTTCGCAACGTCTCCTTCAGTCCGGCGCGATACCCATTCGATACGTCATGGGTCATCGTCCACCGCGCTGCCGCGATCAATTCGTCCGCGGAATCATTTGCGTGGCGATCAAGGCCGAACCGCCGCATACGATCAAACGAACCGGAGGCGCCTGTCGACGCTCCAAGAGAAGGGAAAGCAACCCGAACGCTTCCGATAGCAAGGCGCTGTTCAACATGGTGGTCATTGATATATTAATAATACTTGATATGAGTGGTTACAATACTAATTATAGAGCCGGCGGCCGTTTGATCCTGTTTCCGGCGCGGGGCGTTTACGCCGTGTTCGTTGGAAAGGGTTTGAGTTGCAGGGGGTTATACCGGGGGTGGGCCGGTGCGCCATCGGTTCTGCCTCCACCCCTTCGCGCCCTTCGCGTTCTTCTGTTCGATCCTCTCAGTCGGGGCGGCTGAGGGTGGCGTTGTAGTAGCGGGGATGGGGCTTTGAAGGTGTGCGCCGCCGTTCTCTTTCTTCCTGCTTGCTGAAGTATGAGCGCTCGGTTTGGAAATCTATCAACATCTATCAAATTGACAGATTGCGGCGACTTGTGTATCAATTCGGGCATTAATGATAGGTGATCGCCATGAAGCTACCACAGCCACCGCCTCCTTTTGTTGACTTGTTCGGAAAAGTGGCCAAAAGCAAGCGTTTGTCCGAGTTGTTAATCATGGCTGATCGTGTGGCTGGGGAAGACGATTATTCGCATTGGGATGCGTTGCGGCGGCGGCCGATTGGGGAGGGCATGACCCATGAGGAGTTGTGGCTTATTCTCAAAATGAAGCGCAAAGCGGGGCAGCAGCGTTTCCCGTTAAACGACATCCGTGGGCGGCCTTTTTCCTATTCGATTCCCGGTCGCGTCCTGGCGTTGGTCCATGAGATTGATTTCGGCGCCGGTGCTTTTATCGGTATGCCGGCTCCGATCGCGAATCCGCAAACCCGTGATCGATATGTGATCAGCTCGTTGATCCAGGAGGCTATTACCTCCAGCCAGTTGGAGGGTGCGGCGACAACCCGAGAGGTGGCCAAGGAGATGTTGCGGTCGGGGCGCAGTCCCAAAGACCGAAGCGAACAAATGATCCTCAACAATTTTCGTACCATGCAGGAAATCACGCGCCTGAAGGACCAGCCGCTTTCTATAGACTTGATCCTGGCGATTCACCGCTTGGTGACGGAGCGCACGATGGATAATCCGGATGCATCCGGGCGGTTTCGTCGCGCGGATGAACAGGTGCAGGTTATGGACGATCAGGGCCAAGTGTTGCACCATCCTCCGCTGGCGGAGGAATTGCCTGATCGCATTGCTCGCATGTGCGATTTCGCGAACGTTACGATCCCGGGACCATTTATTCCCCCGGTGATCCGGGCGATCTTGTTGCATTTCTGGGTGGCATATGACCATCCATTTGTGGATGGAAACGGTCGCACGGCGAGGGCGTTGTTCTATTGGTCCATGCTCCATGCCGGATTCTGGTTGTTTGAATTCATTTCCATCTCGGGCATTCTGGTCAAGGCTCCGGCCCAATATGCCCGGGCCTTTTTGCATACCGAGTCTGATGAGAACGATGCAACGTATTTTATCCTGCATCAGGCCGATGTCATTCAGCGGGCCATCGCGGAGCTGCATGCGTATCTGGACCGGAAGCAGCGCGAGGGCCGGGAGGCGGAGCGGCAGCTTCGGATTTTGCGACATTTCAATCATCGTCAGCAAGCGCTTGTGGCCCATGCGTTACGGCATCCGGGTCACGAATACACCATCGAAAGCCACGGCACGAGTCATGGGGTTGCTTATGCCACCGCGCGTGCTGACTTGCTGAGCTTGTCCGAACAGATGCTCCTGCGGCAAGCCAAGCGAGGTAAGGCGTGGGTATTTTCTCCCGTCGATGATCTGGCGGGGCGTTTGCACGCGATGTCGCTTCACGCCGGATAGGATCCGTTGAGCGACATCACACGCAACATGCTCAGCGTGAAGAGAATGCGGGGCTTACTTCTCTGGGCCGGATTCTATCAACGACGTATCACCATGTGCCGAATTGATAGATGCGGCGTCGATTGGGTCGTAGCTTGGTCGTGGATGTGATGCTGGTTGGCCCTTGCTCAACGAACCATTTGATTTTCGGACGTATTCGCTGCTTCGCGCCCATCGCGTTCTTCTGTTCGATCCTCTCAGTCGGGGCGGCTGAGGGTGGCGTTGTAGTAGCGGGGGTTGTGGGTGACTTCGTCGCCGAGCCAGGGGGGGCGGGTGAAGGGTTCGTCCTCGCGGTCGAGTTCGATTTCGGCGAGGAGCAGGCCTTGGTGGCGGCCGTGGAATGCGTCGATCTCCCAAGTGTGGCCGTCATGGTCCACGGTGTAGCGGGTCTTGTCGATCCGGCCCGGTTCACAAAGATCGAGCAGGGCTTCGGCGTCGGCGACCGGGATTTCGTATTCGAACTCGGCGCGGGTGGCGCCTTCGGTCTTGCCCTTGATGGTGAGGAAGGCGCGGGGGCCGGCGATGCGCACGCGCACCGTGCGTGCGGGTTCGCGGGAGAGGTAGGCCTGGGTGTAGCGGACGCCGGAGCCGGTGCGCCAGCCGTCGCCGGTGACGAGGAATTTGCGTTCGATCTCGCGGCCCATGGTCAGGCCCCGCTGTAGGTTTGCCATTGCATCGCGGAATGGATCAGCGCCCGGCTGTCCTTGAAACCCATCTTGAGTTTGATGTTCTCGCGGTGGGTGGCGATGGTTTTCGGGCTGATGCCGAGGGTGGAGGCGATCTCGCGGGTGGTCATGGCCGCGCCGAACATCTGGTACACCTGGAGTTCGCGGTCGGTGAGGGATTTGAGGCCCTGGTGCGCGTTCGCCTGGTTGGGGTCGGCCAGCTTCATCAGCAGGCGCACGTTCATCTTGCGGCTGATGAAGATGTCGCCGTCGAGCACCGCATGAATGGCGGTCATCAGCTCCTCGGTCGCCGCGTGTTTCATGATGTACCCACCGGCCCCGGCCTTCAGGCAGCGCTCGGCGTAGATTTCCTCGTCCTGCATCGAGATGACCAAGAAGGGAAGGTCGGGATGGGTGTCGCGCACGGTGCGGATCAGTTCCATGCCGTCGCCGTCGGACAGGATCAGGTCGACGATGACGAGGTCGGGCTGGCAGGCGGCGATGACCTTGACCGCGCTGGCGCGGGATTCGGCTTCGCCGCAGACGGTGAACTCGCGGGTGCGGTTGATCAGGGCGACGAGGCCTTCGCGTACCATGGCGTGGTCGTCGACGACGACGATGCGGGCTTTCTCGATCTGGGGTTCGTTTTTCGTGTTCATGGCGGGATCCTGCTCGCGGATGCGGAAAGGGCGGGGGTTGCGGTGGTGGGTGGCTCATGAAAGGTCGGGTGTGGCGGGGTCTTGCGCACGGTGCACACGACGCGGGTTCCGCTGTCGGGCGGGCTGGTGATGTCGAGCGCGCCGCCGATCAGTTTGGCCCGGTAGGACATGGTATGAATGCCAAGGCCTTTGTTGGTGTCGGACGGTTGGTACCTTGTGCCGTCGTTGGTGATCGACAGGGTCAAGGCGGTGTTGTCGGCGGCCAGGCTGATGCGGATGGTGCGGGCCTGTCCGTGTTTCACGGCGTTGTTCACCGCTTCCTGGGCGATGCGGAACAGGTGGTTCGCGGTGGCTTTGTCGATGGCCTCGGTTTCGTGGATTTCGTGCACGGCGCAATCGATGGCAAAGGCTTCCGCGGTGCTATGGGCGAGGTCGCGCAGGGCCATGGCGAGGCCTTCGGTCATCA
>CALBHI010000007.1 GCA_937894535.1 uncultured Verrucomicrobiota bacterium | reverse complement strand
AAGATGCCGGACTGGGAGATCGGGGTGGTGATGCGGGCGTCGAACGAGCTGGGCACGGGGCCGCCGGGCAGGTGGCAGGCCGCGCAGTTCGCCTGCAACCACGAACGGGCGCGGTAGGAGACGCTGTATTCGGTGTTGGTCGGGTGGGCGAGGCGGCGGAGCAGGTGGAGGTTCGAGACGGCGCTGTTGAAGTAACCGGCGTCGCGCAGGGCGGCGATCTGGTTGGTGGTGAGGTCGCCGAAGTTGTGGACCATGTTCATCTGCGGGGTGGTGAAGCTGAGGGTGAAGCCGGCGGCCTGGTTGTGGCAGGTCAGGCAGGCGCCGCGCGACGGGTAACGCCAGAGCTGGGTGCGGATCACGCCGCTGTCGTTGATGAGGATCGGTTCGTCGAGGCCGGCGGCGCCGACGAGCACCGCGTTGCTGGTCGAGGTGCCCCAGCGGTAGGTGATGCCGTAGCCGCCGGAGGGGCTGTTGTTTTTCACCAGCACGCGGGTTTCGATGCGGCGGACGGAGGCGGGGACGCCGCTGGTCAGTTCGAGGTCGAAGTGTTTCACCCAGACGGTGCCGCTTGGTGCGGTCCAGGCACCGTCGGGATTGAAGGTGATGAACTGGTTGGTATCGGGGATGGAGAACCAGCGGTGCTTGGCGGCGTTGTCGGACCAGAACGGGACGTTGATGGCGTAGGGGACGATGCCTTCGAACGGGGTCAGGGTGGCGAGGTCGGCATAGATGCCGGTGTCGGCGAGGTTGGCGGGCAGGGCGTTGCTCGCGACGGTTCCATAGGCCAGGCGTTTGATCCGGCTTTCGATCAGGTCGGCCATCAGCAGGTCGCCGTTGCGCGGATCCACGCCGAAGCCGGTGATGTTCGCATCGGTCGCGAGCCAGGCAAACGAGGTGTTGGTCACGCCGTTGTGGGCCATCGACCAGAGGTGGCCGGACACGTAATCGGCGAAGATGTACCGGCCGACGAGTTCCGGGAAACGGTCACCGCGGTAGACGCGGCCGCCGGTCACCGACGAACCCTGGTTGGTGGCGGAGCCGCGGCCGTAGACCAGCACGGGGTTGGCATAGTTGGTGGCGGGGAAACCGGATTTTGGTCCGGAGACATAGCCTTCGCGGGCGGCCCAGCCGTAGTTGCCGCCGTTGGTGACGAGGTTGATTTCCTCCCAGGCATTCTGGCCGACGTCGGCGACGTACAGGAGGGCGGTCAGGGGATCGAACGAAAACCGGAACGGGTTGCGCAGGCCGGTGGCGAAAAATTCGGTGCGGACGCGGTTGGGGACAACGTTTGAACCGTAATAATTCGTGATGCCGATAAAGGGGTTGTCGGGCGGGATGGCGTAGTTGGTCACGCCGCCGAGGGCGGGGTGGGGATTCGGGGCGAGGCTGCCGGGTTTCTTGTCGACATCGAGGCGCATCATCGCGGCGAAGAAATCCTTGTCGATGATCTGCGCGTTGTTCCAGGTGTCGTTGCCTCCGCCTTCATCGCCGGTGCCGATGTACAGGTAGCCGTCGGGGCCAAAGGCGATGGTGCCGCCGTTGTGGTTGTCCGCATCGTTGAACTGCGAGTACAGCACGACTTCGCTGGAGGCGAGGGCGAGGTTCTCGTTGGTTGTGGTGCGTTCAAAGCGGGAGAGGCGGGTGTGAAAGCCGTTTCCGGTGCCGTTGTTCGCGGTGCGGGTGTAGAAGGCGAAAAACTGGCGGTTGCTCGCGTAGTTCGGATGGAAGGCGATGTCGAGCAGGCCGCCTTCGTTGGCGGCATTCACGCCGGGCAGGTTGAGGAACACGGTGCGGGTCGGGTTGGCGAGGTTGGTGATGACGATGACGCGTCCGGCGCGTTCGACCACGTAGAGGCGGTTGGTGTCGCCGGGGGCGGTGGCGATGGCGATCGGGTTGGTGAAGACCACGCCGGGAAACGCGTTGGTGGTGGTGTAGGCGTTGGTCGTCGGGGCGGGAATGACCGACGGGAAGCGCAGCGTCTGGTTGGGGCGGCGGCTGGCGATGCCCTCGTAGACGTTGAAATCATAGGTGGTGAAACGGTGGAAGTCGGGGAAGATGTTCGTTTGTCCGGCCGCGAACCCGATGTTGCTGCTGAGTCCGATGCCGGGGATGCCTTCGTTGGAAAGGAAGGCGGTGTCGCTGATGCAGAAGCCGGCGAAGTTGACCGCACCGCCGTCGGCCAGGCCGATGGCGGCGAGCGGGATGCGGAACTCCACGGTGTTGACGCCGAGGGCGGTACGTTCGTGGGTGATCAGGTCGTGTACGGAACCCGCCGGTACGAGTCCGTAGAGGGCGGAAAACCCGCCGGAGGAACGGTTGTTGAAGACGAGGGCGAAGTCCGGCGACCGGGTGGTGCCGTCGTTGAAGGTGACGGTCTCGCGCCCGTTCAAGGAGAGCAACGTCGCGTTGCGGCGGCCTCCATCGAGCGTGTCATCCATGGCGATGCCGTCGGGTTGGAACCCGCCCGGGATGGAGTCGAGGTAAAGCAGGCCCTGGTTGCCGTCCACCGGGATGCCGAGGTTGGCAAACGCGAGGTAGAGGTACACCGCATCGCTTTTCGCATAGAGGGTCGCGCCGCCGAATTGACCGCCAAAGCCGGCACCGGTTCCGGTGTACGCATAGGCATTGCCGGGGCCGTATTCGTTGGCGCTGATCACGCCGTCCAGGGTGGGCGAGCTGATCGAGCTGTCGGTGTGCTGGGTGATCAAGGCGGCATGGGCCGACAGGGTAGCAAGCAGCATCAGCAAAACGGATGAGCGCATGAAATCCTTGGGTTTCCCACGCTACCATACCACGAAGACGGCATCGGGTAAAATGGGATGCGGGCCTACGTGTTACTTTTTCGGCAAGGTGCGGCCGAGGCGTTTGACCACCGCCTGCATGTCGGTCCAGACATCCTTTTTGGCCGGCGGATTGCGAAGCAGGTAGGCCGGGTGGAGGGTAGGCATGACCTCGATCCCCTCAAAATTCATCCAGGTCCCGCGCAGCTTCGTAATCCCGGGAACCTTGTCACCAAAAAGTCCCTTCACCGCCGTGGCCCCGAGGCACACGATGACCTTGGGCTTGAGCAGCGCAATCTGCTCTTTCAGATAAGGAATGCAGGTCGCCATCTCGTCCGGTTCGGGCACGCGGTTGTCGGGGGGGCGGCACTTGACGATGTTGCCAATGAAGACGTCCTCGCGCGTAAAGCCCATCGCATCAATGATTTTGGTGAGCAACTGACCGGCCCGACCCACGAAGGCCAGGCCCTGTTCGTCCTCGTCGGCTCCCGGCCCTTCACCGACGAACATCAGGTCCGGGCGGGGATTGCCCTGGCCGGGTACGGTGTTGGTGCGGGTTTCGCATAGCCGGCAGGCGCGGCAAGCGCGAATACGCTGGGCGATGGCGGCCAGTCCGTCCGATCCGGAACCCGTGCGGGGGGGCGACGGGCTTGTTTCGCGGGCGATGGCCGGTTTCGGCGGGGATGCCCGCCGTTTGGCTCCGGCTCCGGCACGGAGGCCGCGCACCGCTCGCAGATCCACCTCGATGTCCTTCTGCCCGTTTTCCTTGAGCGATTCGATGTAGGCGATGACCTGGTTGATGGTGGCACGTTTCTTCATGGGTTCGGGCGGGTAAAGGTGGTGATCAGTTCGGCGTATTGAGGAAACGTGCGGATCAGTTCGGCGCGGTCCGCAAGTTCAAAGTCGCGAAAGTCGAATCCGGGGGCCACGGTACAGCCCATCAGGATGAAGCCGTGGGGGTTGTGCACACGGGCCGCGAACCAGCAACCGCGGCGGATCAGGGCCTGCGGGCTCTGTCCGGCGGTCAAATCGGAGCCGACCACCACCAGCTCGTGGCGACCGTCCGGGTGAATGAGGTGGAGATCGGCCGGATCACCGAGGTGGAAATGCCAGAACTCGTCCGATTTCAGCCGGTGAAACGAGGAAAAGGTATCGCCAGTCAGCATAAAGTAGATCGCCGTGCTGCAGGCCCGCGCCGATCCGTACCGGCCGTCCAGCGCGTCGCCCGGGATCGTTTCCTCGCTCCGGTAGGTTTCCCGAAAGAAACCACCTTCCGGATGCGGCAACAACCCGAGCCGCTCCCTGATGTCCTGCGCGTTCATGGATCGACACCGTAATCGCTCACCGGTCCGACCGCGAGCAGAAAGACGAACCGGGTCGCCTGCCCGGAGGTTGTGTTAACTTTTTGTCATAGAATCGTTGACGTTCGGTGAGGGGTTCGGTACACCGGAATCTGTTCGTTTGGGTCGCAAGGGAATTGGCCGAGGGCAACCAGTACCGAGGGATCGCGCATGAACCGTGTTTTGAAGCAACGATTCAACCAGATCAGCCGTCAGAACAATTATCTGTATACCAACCGTGCTGCCGCGGCCCACAAGGTCGAGTCGCCGGTGACCAAGCTGATGCCTGCCCGCCCGGTGCTCCGCCCGGAACCGACGCCGACCGACTTTCGCCGCGCCTGATCGTTCCCGCGCCACGCCGAATTTCCTGTACCCGCCGCCGCGTGCTTTTGCTATAGAGGCGCGCCATGATCAAGAACGACGCCTGGATTTCCGCCCAAGCCGCCCTCGGCATGATCGCACCGTTTGAGCCGACCCTGGTCCGCCGGGTTGGCGACCAACCGGTACTCTCGTTCGGATTGAGCAGTTACGGGTACGACATCCGCCTTTCGCCCGACGACTTCCGGATCTTCCGCCACATTCCCGGCACGGTGGTCGATCCCAAACGGTTTAACCCGCGCAATGTCGAACCGGCCGAACTTCACCACGACGACCACGGTTCCTACTTCGTCCTGCCCGCCCATTCCTACGGACTCGGGGTGGCCATGGAACACCTCGATGTTCCGGAAAACATCACCGTCTTGTGTATCGGAAAAAGCACCTACGCCCGCGTCGGCTGCATCGCCAACCTGACCCCGGCCGAAGCCGGGTGGAAGGGCCATCTTACCCTCGAGTTCTCCAACGCGTCGCACGCCGATTGCCGGATCTACGCCCGCGAGGGGGTGGTCCAGCTGCTCTTCTTCGAAGGCGAGCCGTGCGTCACCACCTACGCCACCCGCAGCGGCAAATACCAGGACCAGCGGCAGGAAGTTACCCTGCCGCGTGTGTAAGCCATGTCGCTGCGCGATGCACGGGTGCTCGCCTGGGAGGCGCGGTTGAAGGAGGTCTTCGACCGGATCGACCATGAACTCGAGGATCGATACGGTGACCGCCTCCCGCTGCATCCGACGCGCCCCGCCCACGGCGAGACCGCCAACCCGGCCGCTTCCGGCCTGTTCGAAATCGGCGCGGCCTTTTCCGCCGGATACGGCTCGCAGCTCGGCCGCGGTTACATCGTCAGCGCCCGGCTGGCCACGCTCTCCACCATCGCCCCTGAAACCCGCGAGCAGCTGGCCTCGTATGTCGCCGACCGCCTCCGCGCCCTGCTGCCGGAAACCTTCCCGGGGCAGGATCTCCGGGTCGAACGCGACGGCCGCGTCTTCAAGATCGTCGGCGATCTCGGGCTGTAGCCGTGCGGCCCGCCTCCCGCCCCGTCGGCGTTTTCCCCCGGTGTCTTCGGGTTAAAGCTTGAATGCCGCCCCCCGAACCGTGAATCTTGGCGCGATGCACGTCCCAGCCACAGCCCACCGTGTCCTCGTGATCGATGACCACTCGATCGTGCGCCATGGCTTGTCATTGCTCTTGCAACGCGAGCCCGATCTGACGGTGTGCGGTGAGGCGGGATCCTTCGACGAGGCGCTCGAACTGGCCGCGGCCCAGCAACCCGCGGTCGCGCTGGTGGACATCACCCTGAAGGACCGCAGCGGACTGGACCTGATCAAGGAACTCATCGCGCGCCATCCGGGCATGCGTTGCCTGGTGTTGTCGATGCACGACGAGGCCGAGTACGCCGACCGGGCCCTGCGCGCCGGGGCCCGCGGCTATGTCATGAAGGAGGATGCCGACGAGGTGGTGGTCGAGGCGATCCGCCGCGTCCTCAACGGCGAGATCTACGTGAGCCCGGTGATGTCGAACCGGCTGATCCACCAGTTGTCGCGCGAAAAACCCGAAGCCGATGCCTTTGCCGGCGTGGCCTCGCTGACCGAGCGCGAACGCGAGGTGTTCGAGTGCCTCGGCGAAGGCTTGTCCACCCGCAAGATCGCCGAAAAATACGGGCTGAGCGAACGCACCGTCGAGGTGCACCGAGCCAACATCAAGAAGAAGCTGCGCGTCGAGGACGCCGCGCAGGTCTTGCGCGAAGCCGTGCGCTGGGTGGAGGGAAAGAAATGACGACGCAACCCTCAACCCACAACCTTCGACGTCCAACGATCCAACAACAAGCCGCCCTCCGCACGAGCCTGGTCGTTCATCCCCGTTTCCCGGCACCTGAAACCCGACACCCATACCTCCCGCATGACCACGCCTGACCTGATCACCCTCGCTGCCGCCTACCTGCTCGGAGCCGTTCCATTCGGCCTGCTCATCGGCCGCCTCAAGGGCATCGACATCCGCCAGCACGGCAGCGGCAACATCGGCGCAACCAATGTCCTGCGCGTGCTCGGCAAGCCGCTTGGCATCACTACCTTCGTGCTCGACGCCCTCAAGGGATTCGTGCCCTCGTTCTTGTTCCCCGCCTGGTTCGGCGCGGCGATGGAGCCCGGCGTGATCTCCGTGTTGTGCGGCGCGGCCGCGATCCTCGGCCACAACTTCCCGGTCTTCCTCGGCTTCAAGGGCGGCAAGGGCATCGCCACCAGCGCCGGGGTGCTGATCGGCATCGCCCCGCAGGCCGCCCTCGCCGGCGTGCTGGCCTGGGTGGTCGTGTTCTTCGCCTCGCGCTACGTGTCGCTCGCCTCGATCCTCGCCGCGGTGGCGGTCATCGCCTCCGGTTGGTGGTTCTACCGCGACGGCCATCTCATCCTGCCGGTCGTGCTTACGGTGCTCGGCCTGCTTGCCATCCTGCGCCACAAGGCGAACATCCAGCGGCTGCTGAACGGAACCGAAAACCGCTTTGTGAAGAAGAACAAGGCGTAGCCGGTTTCGTTTACGTGTACGCATGAGAATCCCTTCTTCCCAGAAACCTGAACACTGAAACCCGACACCTCCCCTTATGAGCAACATCACCATCATCGGCGACGGCGGGTGGGGCACGGCCCTGGCCCTGATCCTGAACGGCAACGGGCACCGCGTGACCTTGTGGGGACCCGATGCCGCCTACCTCGAACAGGTGAAAGCCTCTGGCGAAAACCCGCGTTTTCTCGCCGGGGTGCCGCTCGCCGCTTCGCTCCGCTGGACGGCCAGCGAAGCCGAAGCCACCGCCGGGGCCGATGGCCTGGTGCTGGCCGTTCCCTCGCGTTTCTATGCCGCCACCCTCGCGCGTTTTGCCGCGCACGTTCCGGCCGGCGCGCGCGTGGTCAGCGTCTCGAAAGGATTTGACCAACAGACCCACCAGCGGCTCAGCGCCCTCGCCGCCGCCGAATGGCAGCGCCCCGATGTCGCCGCGCTCTCCGGGCCGAGCCATGCCGAAGAGGTCGCCCGTGGCGTCCCCACCGCGGTCACCGTGGCCAGCGCCGACCCGGCCGCCTCGGCCTTCTGGCAGGAGGCCTTCAACGGCGCCTCGTTCCGCGTGTACACCTCCGACGACATCATCGGCGTCGAGGTTGGCGGCGCGTTGAAGAATGTCATCGCCATCGCCGCCGGCATCTGCGACGGCCTCGGCTTCGGCGACAACACCAAGGCCGCGCTGATGACCCGCGGCCTCGCCGAGATCACCCGCCTCGGCCTGCGCTTCGGCGCGAATCCCGCCACCTTCAGCGGCCTCAGCGGCATCGGCGACCTGATGGTCACCTGCATGAGCCGCCACAGCCGCAACCGCGGCGTCGGCGAACGCATCGGCCGCGGCGAATCGCTCGACGCCATCCTCCACGGCATGCAACAAGTGGCCGAAGGCGTCTGGACCGCCAAGGCCGCGCACGGGCTCATCAGCGAGATGAACGTCGAGTTGCCCATCACCGCCGAGGTCTATGCCGTGCTCTTCGCCGGCAAAAATCCCCGCGAAGCCGTGCAGAGCCTGATGGCCCGTCCGCCCCGGCCCGAGTAACCCCCATCCGAAACCGGCGCCCATGCGGCGGGAAACCCTTCGTGTTCCGGTGAGAACGGGCGCCCGGTAAGCGCCGGTCATCCACCGTCCCGTTTCAGGAGCGAAATTCGTTTATCGGGTGTGCTTGCGTGGTGTATCTTTTCACGGCATGAACGAACAGGAACAGATGGCGTGGGTCTCGGTCAGCGAAACCGGATCGAACCTGAGCACGCTGGTGGCCGCGGCCGCCGACCGGTTGCGTGCCGCCTTGTCAGGCCGCGCTCCGGATCTGGTCATCGTGTTCGTCACGCCGCATTTTGCCTCGTACTACGGCCATTTACCGGCCTTGCTGCGTGAGCATTTCGAGGACGCGTTGATCGTCGGCTGTTCGGCCGGCGGAGTGATCGGGGGCGGTCTCGAGGTGGAAAACCGCCCGGCGTTGAGTTTGACCGCCGCCGTGCTGCCCGGCGTCGTGCTGCATCCGCTGCACACCGACACCCTGACCTTGCCCGACGAGGATGCCTCGCCCGATGTCTGGCGGCGTTGGCTCGGGCTTGATGCCGCCGTGACCCGGCCCCAGTTCATGGTGCTCGCCGATCCGTTTTCCGCGCAGGTCGAACCCTTCCTGAACGGCCTCGACTATGCCTTCCCCGATTCGGCGAAGATCGGTGGCCTGGCCAGCGGCGGACAGCGTTCCGGCGAAAACGCGCTGTTCCTCCACCAGCAAGTTTATCGTGCCGGCCTGGTATGCATCGGACTCACCGGCAATATCCAACTCGACACCATCGTCGCCCAGGGGTGCCGTCCGATCGGTATGCCAGTCACCGTGACCCGCTGCCGCGACAACGTTTTGTTCGAGGTCGATCACGAGTCGCCGCTGGTCTACCTCAACCGGATCTTCCAGGACGCGACCGATTACGACCGGCAACTGATGCGCACCTCCCTGTTCCTCGGCGTGGCGGTGGATGCGGTGACCGAGCCGGGTGAGCCTTCGCCGTTCCTGATCCGCAACCTCATCGGCGCCGACTACAACACCGGCTCGGTCAACGTGGGCTCGTTGCTGCGCGAGGGGCAGTTGGTGCAGTTCCATTTGCGCGACCGCAAGACCTCGCAGCAGGACCTCGACCTGTTGCTGTCGCACTACGCGTCGGAGAGCCATCTGCCCGCACAGGCCGGGGCGTTGCTGTTCTCCTGCCTCGGCCGCGGCCAGTTCCTCTACGGTGTGCCCAACTACGACTCGGCGAGTTTCCTCGGCAAGGTCGGAGAGCGCGCGCTCGGCGGTTTTTTCTGCAACGGCGAGATCGGACCGGTCGGCGGCGCGACCTTCATCCACGGCTACACCAGCGCCTTTGGCATCTTCCGCCCCGGCCATGCGTGATCCCGCGCCGATCGTCTACTACATCACCGCCCACGGTTACGGCCACGGGGTGCGTTCGTGCGACATCCTCCGTGCCCTGCGCCGCGCCGATCCGTTGCGTCCGATCCGCGTGGTGACTGACCTGCCGGTCGACTTTCTGCGCAGCCGGCTCGACCTGCCGGTTGATGCCTACCGGCCCGGTGCGTTTGACGTGGGCATGGTCCAGCTCGATTCGATCCGCGTCGATGTCGCGGAGACCGGACGCCGTCTCGATGACCTGATGGCGCGGCGGCCCGCGTTGCGTGACCAGGAACGTGCGTTCCTGCGCGACGTGGGTGCGGGCCTGGTCGTTGCCGACATCCCCGGCATTCCGCTCGAGGCGGCATCGCACGAGCGGATCCCGACCCTCGCGGTGGGCAACTTCACCTGGGATTGGATCTACGAGGAGTTTGCCGGGCGCGGCGATGGATGGCGTCGGGCCATCGAAGCCTTCCGCGAAGGCTATGCCGCGACCGACCTGTTGCTGCGGTTGCCGTTCAGCGAGCCGATGGCCTCGTTTCCGCGGCAGGAGCACATCCCGCTGGTCGCCTCGCCGGGGCGCGACCGCCGTGCCGAACTCGCCGCCGCCTACGGGATCGATCCGTCGGTGCGCTGGGTCCTGCTCTCGTTCACCACCCTCGACTGGGATGACGCAACGGTGGCCGCGCTCGCACGCGACCCCGGCCATGCATTCCTCACCGTGTTGCCGCTCGGGTGGACGGGGCGGAACTTCTTCGGCATCGACCGCCACCGTTTCCCGTTCTCCGATGTCATCGCCTCGTGCGATGTCGTGGTCTCCAAACCCGGCTTCGGCATCCTCTCCGAGTGCGTCGTGAACAACAAGACGCTGGTCTATGCCGAACGCACCGAGTTCCGCGAGTACCCGATCCTCGAGGACGCCTTGCGGCAGGTGTTGCGCCACGTGCACATTCCCGCCGAGGCCCTCTACCGCGGCGAACTTGCGCCGTACCTCGACGCGGCCGACCATGCGCCGGAGCCGCGTGCCCGGTGCAGCGCCGGCGGCGATGTGGTGGCGGCAGAGCGCATCCTCGATTACGCGGGTGGTTGACGGGTCGGCTCGCTGACGTCGCGGGCTGATGCATCGGTGTTGACCACTAACATGGTATCACCTATGATACCACTATGAAGAAGCGATACCGGGTGGTCATCGATTCCAATGTGTTCATTGCCGCGTTGCGTTCACGGCGAGGCCCGTCATTCCGTTTGTTGAGTATGATTGGGAGGGATCTCTTTGACATCAGTCTGTCGGTACCGCTTGTTTTGGAATACGAAGCCGTTGCCAAGCGCAACCTGTGGAAGGGGAAGCCCTCGTGGGCCAGTATAACCGACATCATCGACTACATGTGTCACGTTGGTAGACGGCACAAAATTCACTATCTTTGGCGTCCGCACGAACGGGACCCCAAGGATGATATGGTATTGGAGGTCGCCGTGGCCGGACGCTGTGAGATCATTGTCACCTACAACAAGCGCGACTTTCGCGAGGCGGCCAAGCACGGCTTGCAGTTGATGACACCCAAAGAGTTCCTGATGGAACTAGGAGACGTACCATGAGTGCACTCAGTCTGAGACTTCCGGATTCGCTTCACCAGCGTGCCCGGGTTTTATCCAAGCGCGACCGGGTGTCGATCAATCAGTTTGTCGCATCGGCGGTGGCGGAAAAGATATCCGCCTTGGAAACCGAGGAGTATTTGAACGACAGAGCCAAGCGGGCAAGCCGCAAGAAGTTCGAGGACGCGTTGGCCAAGGTTCCCGACAGGGAGCCGGACGCGTACGATCGTTAATCGCCGCTAATCCCGGGCTGGGGTGTGCATCACCGCGTGATGCCGCGCGCTTGGGCGTCGAGGATTTCCACCGTTCCCGGATGGCGGCCCCATTGCAGGCGCACCGGGCCCTGGATGTCGGGATCGACCAGCGAAAGGTACACGGTGTTGGTGCCGGCGGTGAGCGGGAACGGCGGGGCGCGGCGGGTGGTCTGGCCGCGGTCGTCGGGTACGGCGCTGGTCCAGGTCGCGATCAGGTCGCGCGGGCGGTCGCTGACCACGGTCCATTGCTGGATCACCAGGACGCTTTCCTGATCGGCCGGAGCGGAGGTGAGGATCGTGGGCGGTGCAGAGTCGTGGGTGATC
>CALBHI010000006.1 GCA_937894535.1 uncultured Verrucomicrobiota bacterium | reverse complement strand
GGAAGATCATGCCGTGGGGGAGCGACTGGTATGGCCAGCAGTCGTGGGAAAAGAAACGCGGCGATTTTTTCTCCTCGGTGTACCTGCGGCGCTATGGCGGCGACCTCGTCGGTGTGTACCAGAAACTTGATTACCTGCAAGACCTCGGCATCACCGCGATCTACCTGAACCCGGTGTTCCACGCGCCGTCGCTGCACAAGTACGACGGCTCGTCGTTCCACCATGTCGACCCGACCTTCGGACCCGACCGCGCCGGCGACCTCAAGCGCCTGGCCGCCGCCCGCGAGACCGAAGATCCCGCGACCTGGATCTGGACCGAGGCCGACAAATTCCTGCTGAAGCTGATCAAGGAGGTTCACCGCCGCGGCATGCGCATCATCCTCGACGGCGTGTTTAACCACACCGGACGCGAATTCTTTGCGTTCAGGGACCTGCTCGACAACGGCCGGAAGTCACGCTACCGCAACTGGTACAAGCTGAAGCACTGGAACGAGGACGGCACCTTTGAATACGAGGGCTGGTTCGGTCACTCGGCGCTGCCGGAACTGGCGCGGAGCGAGAACGACCTGCACCCGGCGGTTCGGAAGTACGTGTTCGACATCACGCGGCGCTGGATGGACCCCGACGGCGATGGCGATCCGTCGGACGGCATCGACGGCTGGCGGCTCGACGTCGCCTTCTGCGTGCCGCACGGCTTCTGGAAAAAGTGGCGTCGCCACGTGAAGAAGCTCAACCCCGAGGCCTACCTCACCGCCGAGATCGTCACCCTCGCCCAGGATTATCTCCAGGGCGACGAGTTCGACGCGGTCATGAACTACATGTGGTTGTTCCCCTCGGTCAGCTTCTTCAGCAACGCGAAGAAAGCCATGCCGGTACGCGCCTTCCGCAAGGCCCTCGACCTCGTGCGCAACGCCTATCCGCCCGAGGTGACCTATGTGCAACAGAACCTGTTCGACTCGCACGATGTCGGCCGCGTCCTCTCCGTGCTGAACAATCCGGAGCTGCTGCCCATCGAGAACTTCGAACAGTATTTCCACCTGTCGCGGGTGAAACACGGCGGCACGTTCCGCACCACCAAGCCGGACGCCGCCGCCCTGGCCGCGTTGCGCCAGGCGGTGATCTTCCAGATGACCTATCCCGGCGCGCCGATGATCTACTACGGCACCGAGGTCGGTCTGTGGGGCGCCAACGATCCGTGCGACCGCCAGACCATGCTCTGGGACGACATACGCTACGAACCGGAGACCCACACGCCCGCCGGTAAAACGCGGCCAAAAACGCGCGTGCCCGACAAGAAGCTATTCTCCTTTTACCAGGACGCCATCGCCATGCGCCAGGCCCACGCCGTGTTGCGGCGCGGCGACCTCGTGTGGCGCAACCACGCCGACCCGCGCACCCTCGTGTATGATCGCACCCTCGACGGCATCACCGTACGGGTCGTGCTGAACGCCGGGAACAAACCGGTGACGGTGAACCTGCCGTTCCGCGGGGTCGATCTCTGGAGCGGCCGTGGCCTCGCCCGCGGCCCGGTCGCCGTCCCGGCGCGCGGCTGGCTGGTCGTGTCGAAGCTGGGCTGACCGGAGGGGAAGGGCCGATGAGCGACAACGCCGATGTCCTGATGGTCTACATCACCGCAGCCGATGCCGCGCAGGCGGCAGCGCTGGCCGAACATCTCGTCGCCCGTAAGGTCGCCGCCTGCGTCAACCTCCTCGGCCCGATCCAATCCGTGTATGAATGGAAAGGCCGCGTCGAACATGCGTCGGAAGTCGCCTTGATCGCCAAGACCACCCGCGCCCGCTACGCCGACCTCGAAGCGGCGGTGCGCGAACAGCACAGCTACGAATGCCCCTGCATCGTCGCGTGGCCGCTGACGCACGGCCACGCGCCGTTTCTGGCGTGGGCGAGCGGACAGGTCCTTGGTGGCACCCCTGACGACCGTCGCCACGAAGATCCCCTGTAGCTCCGGCGTTCTACGCCGGAGGGGAGCGGGTTGAACGAGGTGACGTTGGTGGGTTGTGCCTACCGGCGAATATCGCCGGAACTACAGAAAACAGGAATCGTCTGATCCATCCGCGTGCATCCGCGATATTCGCGGTTCCGACTTCGGAATGCGCGGCTCAGTGCCGGTCGCGGACCAGCAGCAGGTAGGCGAGGGTCAGGATTGCCGAGACCGCCGAGGCGACGTAGGTCAGGAACGCGGCGTTCAGCACCTTGCCGGCATGTTCCTGTTCCTGCACCGAGACGATGCCCGCCTTGACCATCAGCCGCTTCGCGCGGGCGCTGGCGTCCCATTCCACCGGCAGGGTCACCAGCGAAAACGCGACCACGCCGATGAACAGCATGATGCCGAAGTTGATCAGGAACGGGAGCTGGGCCATCAAGCCGATCACGAACACCGGCATGGCCAGTTGGCTGCCGAAGCTGGTGACCGGCACCAGCGCCGAGCGCAGGGTCAGCGGGGCGTAGTCGTGCGCCTTCTGCAGGGCATGACCGGCCTCGTGGCAGGCCACGCCGATGGCCGATAGCGAGGGCGAGTTGTACACGTCGGGAGAAAGCCGCAGCGTGTTCGAGCGCGGGTCGTAGTGGTCCGACAGGAATCCCTGGGTCATCTCGATGGTCACATCGGTTACGCCTTCGGCCAGCAGCACGCGCCGGGCCGCTTCCGCCCCGGTCATGCCGGACGAGGACGCATAACGGGCGTATTTGTGGAACGTGCTCTTGACCTTCATGGTCGCCAGCATGGCCAGGATCATGCCTGGAACGGCAAACATCAGATAGAGCGGATCGATAAACATGACGCACCTCGTTTGATGTACGGTACTCGGCCTCTATAGACAGTCAAGGGCATCCGGTGTTCAAACCGACGAGGCGAAAACCGCCACGCTGCGCCCTTCGAGGGTGAATACCCGGCCGGTTTCCTTCCATGCCGGCGGCGTGGAACAGGTGGTAAGCTCGAGGGTCCAGGGCGTTCCGGGAGGGTCGGGCAGCCGAGCCTCGCACGGTTGCTCGTCGGCGTTGAAGACGAGGTACAGGTCGGGGCAGTCCTCGGCGGCCCCGGTCAGCCGGTGCGATCCCCCGATCCAGGCGGCCAGGCGGAGGCTGTGTTGCCAATCGGGGTCGCCGCCCTCGGGCGAGAACCAACGGATGTCGCGCTGGTCGCCGCCGTGGAAAAACGCGGTGCGGCGAAGGCTGGGGAACCGTTTGCGCAGGTGGATGGCCTTGCGGGTGAAGTGCAGCAGATCCTGGTGGCGGTCGCACCGCGACCAGTCGATCCACGACAGCTCGTTGTCCTGGCAGTAGGCGTTGTTGTTGCCGTACTGGGTGCGCGACATTTCGTCGCCGGCGAGCATCATCGGAACACCTTGGGAGAGCAGCAGGGTGGCGAGGAAGTTTTTCTGCTGGCGCAGGCGCAGCGCTTCGATGGCCGGATCGTTGGTCGGTCCCTCGTGGCCGAAGTTCATGCTGTGGTTGTGGTTCTCGCCGTCGCGGTTGTCCTCGTTGTTGAGGTCGTTGTGCTTCCGCTCGTAGCTGACCAGGTCGCGCAGGGTCATGCCGTCGTGGCAGGTGACGAAGTTGATGCTCTTCAGCGGGGTCTGTCCGTCCTTCTGGTACAGGTCGGCGCTGCCGGCGAGGCGGGTCGCGAAGGCGCCGAGCATGCCGCGTTCGCCCTTCCAGAAGCGCCGGACATCGTCGCGGTAGCGCCCGTTCCATTCCGACCAGTGCTGGCTGGGGAACTCGCCGACCTGGTAGGCCCCGGCGGCGTCCCATGCCTCGGCGATGATCTTCGTGTCGCGCAGGGCCGGGTCCTCGGCGATCATCTCCACGATGGGCGGGTTCGGCAGGATCTCCCCGTTCTTGTCGCGGGTCAGGATCGAGGCGAGGTCGAAGCGGAATCCGTCCACATGCATGTGGAGCACCCAGTAGCGCAGGCAATTCATGATGAACGAACGCACGACGGGGTGGTTGCTGTTCACGGTGTTGCCGCACCCGCTGTAGTTCATGTAGTGGCGGCCGCTCTTGTCCATCATGTAGTAGATGTAGTTGTCGATGCCGCGGTGCGAATAGGTCGGTCCGCCGTCGCCGCCCTCGGCGGTGTGGTTGAACACGACGTCGAGAATGACTTCGATACCGGCCTGGTGGAGGGCGATGACCAGGTCCTTGAACTCGGTGACTTGCTGGCCGTAGGAGCCGCGGTTGGCGTAGCGGGCATTGGGTGCGAAGAAGGCGAGGGTGCTGTAGCCCCAGTAGTTCTTCAGGTGGGCGCGCCGGCCTTTCTCGACGAAATACTCCATCTCGTTGAATTCCTGGAGCGGAAGAAATTCCACCGCCGTGATGCCCATGTCGCGCAGGTACGGGATCTTCGCCTTGAACCCGTCGTAGGTTCCGGGTGCGCCGACCCCGGCGCTGGGGTGGGCGGTGAAGCCGCGCAGGTGGGTTTCGTAGATGATCGTTTCGTGCAGCGGGATGTTGGGGGTGACGTCGCGCGACCAGTCGAAGTCGTCGCGGATGATCACGCCCTTGGGCAGCGAGGGTCCGCTCTTGGGGTGGCGGCCTTGCTGCAGGGCACCGCGTTCGCCCCACTGGTTGCGGCCGGCCACGGCGAGGGCGTAGGGATCGAGCAGCCACTGTTCGGGGTCGTAGTAGTTTTTCAGGCCCGGCGCGGCCACGCCCTCCATGCGGTACAGGTAGAACTGTCCGGCGCGCGCGTCGCGGATATGGATATGCCAGATGTCGCCGATACGGTTGCTCTGCGGGGTCAGCTCGAACTCCTGGCTGGGCACGGCCGCATCGGCATGGTCGAACAGCATCAGCCAGACCCTGGTCGCGTGGCGGCTGAACAGGGTGAATTGCACGCCGTTTTCGACGACATGGGCGCCATAGGGCACGGGCATCGGGATGCTGGGGAGCAGGGTCGACGTGCGGCGGCGGGTGGTCATGGGTTCGATGGTCTGCGGGATACGGTAATTCATGGCAGGATTACGGGCGGGGCGGCTTGCCCAGGTACACGATGCGCTGCATCAGCCTACCCAGCGCGGAGGAGGAGCTGCGGCTTTGGCGGCGCCGGCGGCGTTTGATGCGCACGCCGAGCGAGGTCTCGGTGATGGTTTCCGGAGGCTTGCCGCCGGGGATCGGTGCAACGCCCGAACTGCTGACCAGGCCGGGGCTGGTTTGCTCAGCCGGTAATTCGCGGTTGGTGGCGCTTAGCGATAGCACCACGCTGTCAACGGATTTGACGAACACGCCGGCAACGTCCTCGACGTAGGCATTCGCATCAACGTTGAGCGGGGCATACTGGCGGATGCGCCGTTTGAGAATGGGCAGGACATCGTTGATGACCGTATCGCGCGTCATCGATAGGCACTCACCGAGCTGCAGCCGCATGTCGGTGATGGCGGTGGTTTCCCTCCAATCGTGCAGGGTGCAGCAACGCAACCGGGCGGCGCGGCCGACCGCATGGGTGAGCCAAATGATCGAAAACGCCTGGCCGAGATCCTCGCCAGGTCGGCCCAAGGCTTGCGGATTGGCGCTGAGCCCGGAGAAAAGCCGTTGGCCGAAGCGCATGAAGTCGCCCTTGCTCATGACCAGCCAGACATCTCGCATGACCCGGAAATACTCGCGCAGGGTCGGATGGGGAATGTAGGTGTCCACGATTTCCGAGACCTGGGTGAATTGGTGGTAAAAGACCACCAGCGGCGGAATGACCGGGAAGGGCGGTTGGTAGAGATCCTGGATCGCCGCCCGCGCCTTGCTGCGGGTTACCTTGAGCGCGATGTCATCCAGGTAGCCAAAGGTCGGGGCGACCAGTTCGTCGCGCAGTCGCATGATGGCGCGCTGCAAGTCGTCGTTCAGCGGGTGATGATGCAGGGCCTCGCTGGCGTCGTGGGTTTTCTGGGCGATCAGGGCGGCCTGTTCATCGGACAACAACGGATGGGTGGCCAGGCGTTTGCAGTAGGCGATCAGGAATTTGCCGTACTGCTTCATCTGTGCATGCGAGGCATTCCCTCGCCAAGTGAAACCGGATGCGCGCAGGTGGTAGCGGCGCCGGGCCTGTACCTGCAGGTACAGGAGATAGACCGCGCTGAGCGCGAACAGCGCCACCGCGGCGTACATCAGGCCGGGATGCACGCGACGCAACAGCAGCAGCAACCGGGCCAGTTCGATGAAAAAGAAGAAGGCGATCAGGACGGCGGCGGCCAACCCCAACCGGCACATCAGCGTCCCCACGCGTGAAAAGATGCGGTATTGATACATAGATGTTCAGACTAGGCGCAGGACTGTATCGCCTCAAGCGGAATCTCGGTGTTCGTCGATGCCACACCGGGGTCATGCGGCCGCGCGTGGCGGGGCAAACACGGTGGTGAGCGTCGCCGCACGGCCAATCGGCAGCACGTCAAGGTGGTAGGCGATGAACAGACCGAGTGCATCGGCCATCGCGGACAATTGCTGGGGTTGGCACCGCGCGGTGCGGGCGAGCGTCCAGCCTTCCGATCGCTGCCAGTGGCGCAGGATGGCCAGCACATCGGGTGCCATCACGTCGTGGCTTCCCGCGCTCGCGCACCGCGGGCAGACCAGGCCACCCTGTTTCGCTTCAAACCGGGCGGACTCGCCAGCGTTGAGTTCCCGGTCACACGCCGCACATTGATCGAGCTGAGGAGCAAGGCCAAGCAGGGTGAGCAAGCGGAGTTCAAACAACAGCGGAACCGGCGCACGCCACCCATGGCCGGCCAGCACTTCCAAGGCCTCATCGAGCAAGCGGAAGACTTCCGGGGCGGCGACATGCGGCGGGGTGGCCCGCGCGGCCAGGTCGGCCAGGTACAAGCCACCCAGTGCGGCCCGCCAATCCGTGCGCAACCGGGGCCGTACCGCCAACGGGGTGACCTCGCGGGTCACGTACGCTGTCTCCCGTTCATGCGCGTAAAAGACAACTTCGCAGGTGTACAGGTGATCGCACTGGCCGAGCAGCGGATTCCGCGGCCGTAAGGCGCCCTTGGCCACCGTGCTGATCCGCCCGAAGTCCTCGGTGAACCAATGCAGCACCCGCGAGGTCTCCGAGTAGGCGCTGTGCCGCAGCAGGATGCCCCGGGTTTTGGCGAGGCTGGACATGGCCTAGGGCTCCGGTGGCTTGGCCGGCTTCACCGATTCCTTGCGGATCAGGTTGTGCAGTTTTTCAACCAGCGAGGGCGGCGGGGCCGCTCCGGCATCGTCCGGATACACGACACCGGCAGAAATGATCATCTTCATCGTGTCGCCGCTGGAGTAGGGCAGTGGATGCACATCCTCCTTGGGCACGAAACAGATCCACCCCGAGGTGGGATTCGGCGTGGTCGGGATGAACACCGCCACGAACTCATCGTGCAGACCTCCCGCCGGGATGTGTTTGCGGAAGGAATGTGGCGCGGTGGCGGTGAGGAACCCGACGGAGAACAAACCCTTACGCGGGTATTCCACGAGCACCACCTGGTTGAACAAGGTTTCGCGTTGGGTCAGGAAGGCGTCGATGACCTGCCGGATCGCCACGTAGATGCCGTTGATGAAGGGAATGCGGGTCAACACGTGATCGCCAAACTGATACAGTTTCCGCCCGAGGATATTGCGGACCAGCAGGCCGATGAAGAACAGGACGACGATGACCAGCAACAAGGCGGCGATGCGGAAGAGGAACTCGAGGTCGCTCTCGCGGTAGGCGCGCGGGAACAGCCCGACGAACTGGTTGGTGATCACCGTAAAGAGCCAGTTGGCCACAAACGCGGTGATGACCAGCGGGGTAACGAGGATCAGGCCGACAAAGATATTGGTGCGGATGGCTTTAAACATAAGAGGGTGGTTTCGCCCAAGTATACGCCGTCGCGCCCGGCGGAGCAATCGTTACCGGTTTCGCAGCAGGTGCGGGATCAACCGCGCCACTGCAGGTGACCGCAGCCAGCGGTTTTGCCGCACCGACATGGCCCGCCGTTCGGCCGGCGAGGCATCGTCCGCCCCGCTGAGGTGCTGGCAGCCGTGGGCGAGGTACAGGGCCAATTCGCGCGCCACGCCGCCCGGACGGTTCGCGCCTTCGTCGTTGGCCTGCTCGGTGTTGAGGATGATCTCGCCGCGCCAGCCGCGCGCCTCGCCCGGCAGGCTGCGGTAGCGCATGGTGATGACATCGGTGGTGCCTTCGTGCCCCAGCGCCGCCTCGTTCCACGCCGCCATCGCCCGGTGTCCAACGAGGACCACCGTCAATCCCAGCCACCGGATGCGGGGGTTCATCGCGGCGGCGCGTTGCATAAGCAGCTCCGCCAGTTCGCGCAGGACGCCGGGGTCGACGGCGAGGCGGCGCTGGCGGTTGACCACGGTGATGATCATGCGCGGGATGGGGCGCCGTTCCGCTGCGGCTGCTCGCGCAGGTCGCGGTAGGCGAGAATGATCCGCTGCACCAGGGCGTGGCGTACCACATCCTCGTCGCCCAGTTCGATCATCGCCACGCCCTCGGTGGCCTTCAACGCCTGGCGCGCTTCTAGCAGGCCGGACACCCGGTGCGCCGGCAGATCGACCTGGGTCAGGTCGCCGGTGATGACGCACTTCGAGTCGAATCCGAGCCGGGTCAGGAACATCAGCATCTGCTCCGGGGTGGTGTTCTGCGCCTCGTCGAGGATGACAAAGGCATGGTTGAGCGTACGCCCCCGCATGAAGGCCAACGGAGCGATCTCGATCACCCCGCGCTCGACGTGCTTCTCGATGTCCGCCGCATCCATCATGTCGTGCAGGGCATCGTAGAGCGGCCGCAAGTAGGGCAACACCTTTTCGCGCAAGTCGCCGGGCAGGTAGCCGAGGTTTTCCCCGGCCTCGACTGCGGGACGGGTCAGGATGATCCGGCTGACCTCCCCGCGCAACAGGCTCGATACCGCCATGGCCATCGCCTGGTAGGTCTTGCCGGTGCCCGCCGGTCCGATGCCGAACACGCAATCGTTCTGGCGGATCGCATCCAGGTAGCGCAATTGCCCGAAGGTTTTGGCGAAAACCGGGGCCTTGCCGGGCGCGACGTCGATCCGGCTGACATAGAGCCGTTGGAGTTCCGCCTCGCGGCCCTGCACGAAGGCTTTTAGGGCAAACTGAATGCCGGTTTCGCGCAGGTGGATGCCCCGGTTGCGGGCGCCACGGATGGTTTCCAGAAACGCCAGGCACCGTGCCACCGCCTCATCCGGACCTCCGATGGTGATCCAGGTGTCCCGCGTGGTCAGTACGACCCCGAGCGCTTTTTCGATACGGGGAAGGAACTCCAACTTCCGCCCGGTCAGCTCCTGCGCCTCGCGCGCATTGTCAAAATGGAAGGTTTTTTCACTCACGCGTCGTTCAGCACTATAGGTGTCGCATGCGCCTGGGGCAAGGTTGAGTTCGGTGGGCGGAGCTTGTCGAGCGTGGCGTCCGGCATGCGGGATCACCGATCCCGCCTACAGGTTCACTTTCTTCGTCATCGTAATCACACCGGCCACCACGCCACCGGATTATTTTCGGGTATTTCGCGTGTTTCGTAGTTGATCTCATCCGGAACGCGGCGAGCCTGCCCGGCCAGGGGGCGCCGCGGTGCCTGACGCAACTCGCCCACCCGTTCTGTTCGCGGTTCCGGTTTCCTCACTTCCGCGCACCGACCAACCGGTCGCGGAACTCCTTGTAGGGGTTGTTCTCGCCGAGCCAGATGCTGAAGTAGATCCGCGCGAAATCAGCGCCCTCGATCACTCCTTGCACCTCACCGTTGAAGGTGAGGGTGGTTCCGACTCCGGGTTGGTAGGTGAGGGCGTAGCGGTCCCCCTTTTTCACGTCGGTGTAGAGCGGGTTGATCTGATCGATGCCGGCCTGGATCGATCGGATGACCTCCGGGCTGTGCTGGGCCGTGAGCATGTCATCGGCCGCCTTGATGAAGTCTTTGCGCGAAAGGTTTCGCAGGTAGTCGATTTCGAGGTGGCGCGGCGCGTCCGCCAGGGCATCGCCCGGACCCGCCCCCGGCGGCAGGTACAGCGCCGCATGGTAGACCTTGAAGATGAACCCCACGGTAAGCTGGCTGACCCCGCGGCGTTCGAGGGTGACCCCGTCCGACAGGGTGACCGAGGTGGGGAAGGAAGGAGTTGCCAAGGCCACGGCACCGATACCGAGCCAACCAGTAAGCAGGAGCAGAATTTTGTTCATACCCTACCATCGCTCCCGTTCCGCCAAAGTCAATCCCCGGCCCGGTTCGGCCGCGCTATCCTTTTGACGCGCCCCCCGCCATTCGTTATGAATGACCGCCTATGAGCACAACCCCGTCGTCCGGCCCGATCAACACCTGGCACTGGCGCGCCCTCGGCACGCCCCCCCTGGCCAAGGTCCCCATGCGCATGTCCACCAAAGCCCTGATCCAGGCCCCGATCATGGCGCTGGTCGGCTACGGCATCTACCGGTGGACCGGCCACCTGATCGGCCCGGCCATCGTCTGGACCCTCGCCGCCGCCGTGCTGGTCGGTGGCCTGTTCGCTCCGCCCCTCTTCCGCGCCGTGGAACACTTCGGGGCCTGGCTGGCGAAATGGGTCATCCTGATCCTGAACTACGGCTTGCTCGTCCCGTTTTTCTATCTCTGCTTTGTCCCCGGCCGCCTGATCCTCAAGCTGCAGGGCATCGACCCCATGGACCGCGCCTATCCCGATGACCGCCCGTCGTTCTGGCTCCCCCGCAAACCGGTCGCCGACATGGCCCAGTACAGGAAGCAACACTGATGAACATCCTCGGAATCAGCGCGTTCTACCACGACTCGGCCGCGGCCCTGATCCGCGACGGCAAGATCATTGCCGCCGCGCAGGAGGAACGCTTCAGCCGCAAGAAACACGACGAACGGTTCCCTTTCCACGCCGTACGCTACTGCCTGAAAGAGGCTGGCATCGGTCCGAACGATCTCGACGCCGTGGCCTTCTACGACAAACCGATCACCAAGTTCGTGCGCATCCTGCAAACCTACTTCAGCGTTGCCCCGAAGGGCCTCGACTCGTTCATGATGGCCATGCCGCTGTGGCTGCGCGAGAAGTTGTGGATCCCGCTGGAGATCGAAACCGCCCTCGAACAATGCGGCATCACCAAGCAACCCGAACTCTACTTTCCCGAGCACCATGAGTCACACGCGGCCAGCGCGTTCTTCTCGTCGCCCTATGCCTCGGCCGCGACGTTGACCATCGATGGCGTGGGCGAGTGGGCAACCACCACCATCGGCCACGGCAAGGGCAACAAGCTCGATATCCTGTTCGACCTGCACTTCCCGCATTCGCTCGGCCTGCTCTACTCCGCCTTTACCTACTTCACCGGATTCCGCGTGAACTCCGGCGAATACAAGCTGATGGGCCTCGCCCCGTACGGCCAGCCGAAGTACGTGAAGCAGATCTACGACCACCTGATCACCGTGCGCGACGACGGTTCGTTCAAGATGAACCAGGCGTACTTCAACTACATGGACGGCCTGGTCATGACCAACGACCGGTTTGCCGACCTGTTCGGCGGACCCGCCCGCAAGGCCGAGTCGGACATCTCCCAGCGCGAGATGGACCTCGCCCGCTCGATCCAGGAAGTGACCGAGGACATCGTCCTGAAACTCGCCCGCCACGCCAAGGCCGTGACCGGCGAGAAAAACCTGTGCATGGCCGGCGGCGTCGCCCTGAACTGCGTGGCCAACGGCCGCCTGCTGCGCGAGAAAATCTTCGAGAACCTCTGGATCCAACCCGCGGCCGGTGATGCCGGCGGCGCCCTCGGCGCTGCGCAGTCCGTCTATTTCCACGTGATGAACAACCCGCGCACGGTCGATGGCGTACACGACCAGATGCAAGGATCGTACCTAGGCCCGAATTTCGACGACGAGGTGGAGGAGTTCCTCACCGCCCGCGGTTATCCTTACCGGAAACTCGCCCCGGGCGAGTGGGCCCCCGCCGTGGCCAAGGTCATGGCCGAGGAGAACGTGGTCGGGCTGGTGCAGGGACGGATGGAGTTCGGGCCGCGCGCGCTCGGCGGCCGGTCGATCATCGGCGACGCCCGTTCGCCGAAGATGCAGTCGGTGATGAACCTCAAGATCAAGTACCGCGAATCGTTTCGCCCCTTCGCGCCTTCCTGCCTGCGCGAGGATGTGAACGAGTACTTCGAAATGACCGAGGAATCGCCCTACATGCTGCTCGTCGCCCAGGTGCAGGGAAGCCGTTGCATCGGCCGCGAAAACGCCCACCTGCTGTCGATCCGCGAACGCATCAACCAGGTCCGTTCCGACATCCCGGCGATCACCCACGTCGATTACTCGGCGCGCGTCCAGACCGTCACCCGCGAGACCAATCCGCGCTACTACGACCTGATCAAGGCCTTCAAGGACCTGACCGGCTACGGGGTGATCATCAACACCTCCTTCAACGTGCGCGGCGAACCGATCGTCTGCACCCCCGAGGACGCCTACCGCTGCTTCATGCGCACCGAAATGGACTACCTCGTCCTCGGCGACTGCCTGCTCGCCAAGTCCAACCAACCCGAGTGGAAAGACAAGGCCGACTGGCGCAACGACTACAAGCTCGACTGATGCGAAACGCGGCGGGCCTGCCCGGCCAGGGGGCGCCGCGTCTCCATCAGCAGGTCAACGCCCGTTGGAGCCGCGGCGCCCCCGCCGCGGTGCGTTGTGTGTGGATGATACCTGGATGCTTCGGGCCGCAAAACGACGGCCGGATTCACCGCGCTTTCTGCGTTGGAGCAGCGGGGGCGGACATGAGTCCAGCC
>CALBHI010000005.1 GCA_937894535.1 uncultured Verrucomicrobiota bacterium | reverse complement strand
GGGGAGGGGGTGGGGGTGGTGTCGGCAGTATGTTCGGCGGAGCATCCGGAGGTGATGGCGCGGGACTTGGTCGCGGCGGTTCAAGCGGTGCAGGAGGAGCGGTCATGAAGCTCGGGGTGATTGGTGAATTCGGGATGATTGAGCGCATCCGCGCAGGATTTCCGGTGCCGGAGGGATGTGTCGGGATCGGCGATGATTGTGCGGTGATAGAACAGCCGGGCAGTCGTGTCCAGTTGGTGACGACGGATTTGCTGGTCGAGGATGTGCATTTCCTGCGCAACCGGATCACGCCGGAGGAGTTGGGACAGAAGTCCTTAGCGGTCAACCTGAGCGATATTGCCGCGATGGGGGGGGCGGCGAGGGCGGCGTTTCTTTCGATCGGATTGCCGAAGGAAACCGAGGTTGCGTGGCTCGACGGATTTTTTGCCGGGTTGGGTGAGCTGTCGCGCGCGACGGGTTGTGCGTTGCTGGGAGGGGACACGACGGGTTCGCCGCGCGGGGTGGTCATCAACATCGCGGTGCTTGGTGAGGCGGAGCGGGGCCGGGTCATCTACCGGTCCGGTGCGCAGCCGGGAGATGTCATTGCGGTCACCGGGGTGTTGGGTGATTCGGGGGCGGGGTTGCGGTTGTTGCTGGAGGGCGATGAGGTGGAGGGCGATGCCGATGCGCGTTATCTGGTGAAGGCCCATCACCGGCCGGTGCCGCATCTCGCCGAGGGGGCATGGCTGGCGGCATCGGGGGCGGTGCGGGCGATGATGGATGTGTCGGACGGGATTGAGTCGGACCTGCGGCATATTCTTTCGGCATCGAAGGTGGGGGCGCGGATCACGGTGGACCGGTTGCCGGTGTCGGACGCGATGCGCCGTATGGCCGGACGCAAGGGATGGAATGTGGGCGAGTTGGCGGCAACTGGAGGGGAGGATTATGTCCTGTTGTGTGCCATGGATCCGGCTCGGTTTGATGCGCTGGCGGAATCGTTTGCGGCGCGGTTCGGGCGGCCGTTGACGGCCATCGGCCGTGTTGAGGCGGAGCCGGGGTTGCGGTTGGAGGATCAGGGGCGATTGGTCAGGTGGCAACGGCACGGGTTTGATCATTTCAACCGGAGCGGGGCGTGAAGCGGTATGTGCGGGTGCTGACGATCGCCGGGTCGGACAGCGGGGGCGGGGCGGGGATTCAGGCTGATCTCAAAACCTTTTCCGCGTTGGGGGTTTACGGGATGTCGGCGATCACCGCGATCACCGCGCAGAACACGTGCGGGGTGGAAGCGGTATGGCCGCTGCCGGCGGCGTGGGTCCGGCAGCAGGTGGAGGCGGTGTTAGGCGATATTGGCGCGGATGCCATCAAGATCGGTATGCTCGGCTCGGCGGAGGTTGCCATGGCGGTCGTGGATGCGATCGAGCTTTATCCTGCGATTCCGGTCGTGGTGGATCCGGTACTGCGATCCACCAGCGGCGCGGTCTTGTTGGCCGACGAGGCGCGGGCGGTGATGATCGAACGGGTTATTCCGCGGGCCAGTCTGGTCACACCCAACCTGCCTGAAACCCAAACGCTCACCGGCATGGCGGTGTGCAGCGACGAGGACCGGATGCGCGCGGGCGAAGCCTTGCTGGCACTGGGTTGCCGGGCGGCCTTGATCAAGGGTGGGCATGCGATGGGTGGCGAGGTGGAGGACTGGTTGTTTCAAGCGGGCCGCGGAGGTTTGCACCGGCGACGTTTTCGTCATGGCCGGGTGGACACGGAGAACACGCACGGCACGGGGTGTACCTTGTCGGCGGCTATCGCAGCACATCTTGCCTGGGGGGATTCGTTGTCGGATTCTGTCGATGGGGGTGTGCGGTTTGTGCACGAGGCTTTGGTGGCGGGCGTGGATGTGCGGTGCGGAAATGGCCGAGGGCCATTAAACCCGGGGTTTGCCCCACGGCCGATGCGCCATCACGCCGGGGGTACAGGTTGATGGCGGATCCGTTCGCCCCGTGCTTGCAATATCCTTTCGTTTCATCGTAGGCTGCGGCTGCTTGAAGGCGGGTAACGGCGATCGTGAGCCGCGAACTCAAACGGCGGGAACATCTTGGGATGATGAAGAATCGGCAGAACTTGACCACCATCTTGCTGGTGGAGGGCGTCCTCAGTCTGGTGATCGGGTTGGCCATCTGCCTGACCGTTTTATTCTCCGAGCGCTACCACCATGCCGGGAAGTTCCTGGGTCTTGGTATTTTCTTCGTGATCGCTGGCGTTGCCTTCATTGGCGTCCGATTCTATTACTTTATCCTGCCTGAATTGCGTGACGAGATGAAGTCTCAGACGGCGCAACGTCGTCGCGAATTGATGAAGGAATATGAGGGGGGCAAGCCTCCC
>CALBHI010000004.1 GCA_937894535.1 uncultured Verrucomicrobiota bacterium | reverse complement strand
GTCCGCAGGAACGACCAGCCGCAGAGCTGCCCGTTTCGGGCATGCTCCTGGCGGCACATGTTAGCGGATTACAGCTTGATCAGCGTTTCAATTTTTGCCGCTACTTCAGCAATTACATCTTCATCGGCGCGTTCCTCGAATCTCGCCCTTCTTGCGCGCCAGTCTAAGCTCTTAATCTGATCGGACAATACAACGCCTTTCGTTGCATGACCGTCTACCCTGACCTCAAAGGGGTAGCCTTTTTGCTTGCTCGTAATGGGACACATAAGCGCCAAGCCGACTTTCGCGTTATAGGCTTTGGGGGAAACAATGTATGCCGGCCGGTGGCCCGCCTGTTCCCGACCAGCTTGCGGATTCATCTGAATCCATACGATATCACCACGCTCTGGAATATATGACATCGCCTACCAAGCCTCTTTCCCGACCGGCCGCCCCGAATCGACCTCTTTATGCAGGTTGTTTCGGTTGATTGCCTTGAGAAGAACAGAAAATTGGTACTCCGGAGCTTTCTTTGCCTCCAAGACCAGTCGACCATTCTGAACGAGCATTTGCACGGACACACCTTCTTTGAGGGACGCATCCTCTGCCAGCGGTTTGGGGATTCGAACACCAAGGCTGTTGCCCCACTTTTGAACGGTAGCAATCATGGCGATAATTCCTGTTTATACGATGAGTATACGCTGGGCAGGTTCGGAGTCAATGGTCTTTACCGCTAACGACCAGCCGCAGCGCGGCGAAGCCGGCCCGGGCGGCACGTGGTATGCCCCGCTCATGAAACCCATTTGAGTTCGAGCTTCTTCTGATTGATGGCGCAATCGCGGAGGTACAAATTGATCAAGTTCTGGTAGGGCATGCCCAACTCATTCGCCAATTGCTTGAAATAGGCGACGGTGGTTTTATCCAACCGCATGGTGATGGGTTGCTTTAGGCTCTTGATGTATGGATTGCGCTCACCCTTCATGCTGGAGAAGTCATACTGCTTTCTCATGTTTTCACCCTCGGTTCCAATAGGCCGCCTCTTCTTTTTTGTCTGCCTTGCGCGCAGATATAATCCTGATGATGGAATCCGGGCCGCGATGGCAGTGACCAACGACCAGAACCCGCAACGGAAAGCTGATTCCCAGCATGATACACCGATCTTCGTGACCCGTGGGCAAGCCGGATTTGTCGCTGATTACCCCGGGCATTGACCGCGGAAATACGGTCCCGTGATCACCGTCAACGCCTCTCGCTATGACACACCGCCGGGTTGAAACCGCCACGCCGGCATCGTTGAATGGCATGGTCCACCAGAACAAACCCATCACGCAAGGAGCTGGACCACCATGACGAACCAACATCCCGACCCATCCGCATCGACTCCGCATTCGGACGCCCCGGCGTCCGGACGCGTTCGAAAACCTCCGCCCACCTTCCCGCCCTTACCGGCGGACCATCCGCTCATCGGCCGGTTAATCATCGGCGGCCGCTATCGGCGTCCGTATTCCGGGCACACCGAGGAGAGCGGGGACGTCCGCGCACCGGCACCACCATCGACCGGTGCGCCGGTGGAATGACGTTACGCGCTGGCCCGGACGACGAGGCGGGGTTGGATCTGGTGGATGGCGCCGACCTGTCCGCGTTCGATCATCGAGACGATGATGCGAACTTTTTCGCCCATGCCCTGGTCGATGGTGGTCAGGGGCGGGGTGGCCAGACGGGCGATGAGCAGGTTGTCGTAGCCGATCACTGCGACCTCGTCCGGCACCCGCACTCCCAGACCGGCGAGACCGGTGGATAAGCCGGCGGCGAGGTTGTCGGCGGCGGCGACCACGCCGTCGATGCCCAAGGCCTTGATCTCGGCGGCTGCGGCGAAACCTTCCTCGACCGAGGCGATCCGGTGGAGCTCGGTGAAGGGAATCCCGGCATCGAGGCAGGTCAGGTACGCCCCGAGCCGCCGCAGGCTGGGCGCGGCATCGGGCGGCTGGTGGATGTCGCCGAGAAAGCCGATGCGGCGGCAGCCGCGTTCGAGCAGGTGGCGCGCAGCGAGTTCCCCGCCGCGGCGGTCATCGGTCTTCACGCTGGCCGACTGCGGATCATGCACCGCGGAATCGACCAGGATCACCGGCACGCCACGCTGCACCAGCGAGCGGGGCAGGTCGGGCTTGTGGATGCCCAGCAACACCGCCGCATCGAGGTTGCGTTCCAGCACGAAGTGCACGTAGTCGTCCTCGTCACCGCCGAACAGGCTGAATGAAAAACCGGCGCGCCGCGCCTCGTGCTCGAGACGCAGGATGAATTCGCCGTAGTACGGGTTGATGTCGGCCTCGTGCGCCTCGGTCACCGGCTGGTAGGCCTTGGTGATGATCAAGGCAAAGGACCGCGAGCCCTTGCCGGTCAGCGCCGCCGCGGTCAGGTTGCGCACGTAACCGAGCTCGCGCGCTTTCGCCCGGACGCGTTCGGCGGTCGCCGCGGCCATCTCGGCATCGCGCCCGGCGAGCGCATTGATCACCGTCGTGGCCGAGACCCCGGCTTCACGGGCGATATCCTTGATGGTCGGTTTTTTATGGCGTGGTTCCATGCGGCTCCTTGTGCGCGCAGGCGCTTCGCCAGTATGGCAAAGTGGGTGGGGAGGGCACAACCGCAAATGTCCCGCTTGCCGAATGGTCCGGCCCGGCTTACTGTGACCCCACAGCGATGGAGAACGAACAATGATTACCGTGGTTTCCGGCCCGCCGCGTTCCGGCACGTCCTTGATGATGCAGATGTTGCGCGAAGGTGGCATTCCGGTGCTGACCGACGAGGTGCGCGCCCCCGACAAGAACAATCCGCGCGGCTACCTTGAATACGAAAAGGTCAAGGCGCTCAAGAAAGACAATTCATGGGTGCCCGAGGCCGAAGGCAAGGCGATCAAGGTCATCTCCCACCTGATCTATGAATTGCCGACCCACCTCCAGTACAAGGTGGTGTTCATGGTGCGCAACCTCGACGAGGTGATCGCGTCGCAAAGCTCGATGCTCGACCGGATGGGCCGCGAAGGTGCGCCGGTGACCAACGTCGAACTGAAGCGCGTGTTCCACCGCCACCTCGAGCAGATGCGCGAGTGGCTGGGCCGCAACAAGAACTTCGAGACCCTGTTCCTCGACCACCACGACCTGATGACCAATCCGGTGCGCGAGATCGAGCGGATCAACGCCTTCTTCGGCGGCAAACTCGACACGCAGAAGATGGCGGCGATGATCGACCCGGCGCTCTACCGCGAACGCGCGTCGAAGTGACCGTTAGCGATCGAGAGCGGGGCCGGTGGATCTCTGGGTTTAATTCCGGGAGCGATCCCGATTCAGCGTCAGTCCGAAAGCGTGCTGCCACAAGCGAGGTTCTTGATGATACCTGGATTCTTCAGGCCGCAGATTGGCTGCCGGATTCACCGCGCTTTCGGCGTTGGAGCAGAGGGGGCGGACACGAGTCCGGCCCCCTCTGCTCCGCCTTGAAATCACGGCAAATCCGACAATCGTCCCGCTAATCCCGCTT
>CALBHI010000003.1 GCA_937894535.1 uncultured Verrucomicrobiota bacterium | reverse complement strand
TCCCGCTCGCTCTGCGTGCCCTGCGGTTCGACCCCGCCCTGTCCTCCAGCATCTTCCTCACCACCGTGACCGACGTGGCCGGCTTCTTCTTTTTCCTCGGCCTCGCCACCCTGCTGATCCCGCTGTTCGGCCACGTCTGACCCATCGCTGCCGGGATAACGCGGTAATTTTCTGCCCGCATTCGGTTTCCGGCATCATCCCAGCCGCAAAACGTGTCGTTACTGCATCATCACATGCCGAATCCATCCACATTGACCCGACCGGACGAAAACAAACAGGAAATGAATCCGGATGATGTCTTGGTTGTATCGGCGAGCGCAGCGATGTTTACCCGCCGGAGGAGGGACGATGCGTGACCACCAGGATTCTTCGGGTGGTTTCGCGGAGCGAAACCAGTGGAACGGTGGTCGGATTTGCCCCGAATTCAAGGCGGAGCAGCGGGGGCTGGACTCAAGTCCGCCTCCGTTGCACCAACGCAGAAGGCGGGGTAAATCCGGCCGTCGTTCCGCGGCCCGAAGAATCCTGGTATCACCCAAACACGCTGCATGCGTCGAAGGCGATTCATCAAATCCAGTGCATCGCGCGGTCGCGGGCCTTGTGCCACACCGCGCGGCGCTCGGCACGTTCGGCCTCGCCCATCTCCGGTTCAAACCGGCGCGCCGGTTTCCACAGCGCCGCCAACTCCGCCGTGCCGCTCCAGATCCCCGCGCCAAGCCCGGCGAGGAACGCCGCCCCCATGGCGGTGGATTCGATGACCTGCGGACGCACCACCGGACGCCCCAGCAGATCGGCCTGGAACTGCATCAAAGCGTCGTTGACCGACGCACCGCCATCCACCCGCAATTCCGCCAGCGCAACATCGCTGTCCCGCACCATCGCCTCGACCACGTCCGCCACTTGGAACGCGATGCTCTCCACCGCGGCGCGCGCGAGGTGACCCGCCGTAGTTCCACGGGTCAGTCCGATGACCAGGCCACGCGCCGTCGGATCCCACACCGGCGCCCCGAGTCCGGTAAAGGCCGGCACCAGCACGACGCCCCCCGCATCCGGCACCGACGCGGCGAGCGCAGCGACCTCCGCCGAGTGTCGGATCAACCCCAACCCGTCGCGCAACCACTGCACCACCGAGCCGCCGGTGAACACGCTGCCCTCCAGCGCATACGCCGTCTCCGCCCCGCGCCACGCCACCGTGGTCAGTAACTGGTGCGCCGAATCCATCGGCCGGCCGCCCGTGTTGAGCAGCAGGAAGCACCCCGTCCCGTACGTGTTCTTGATCAGCCCCGGCGTGAAGCACGCCTGCCCGAACAACGCCGCCTGCTGGTCGCCGGCCATGCCGGTGATCGGCACCGCGCGGCCAAACCACGCCGGATCCGCCACGCCGATCGCGCCGTGGTTCGACACCACCTCGGGCAACAACGCGCGCGGCACACCGAAGCGTTCCAGCAACGCCTCATCCCAGTCCAGGGTATGCACGTTGAACAGCAACGTGCGGCTCGCATTGGAGGCGTCGGTCACGTGACGCACCCCGCGGGTGAGCTTCCAGACGAGCCAGGTATCGATCGTGCCGAACGCGAGTTCACCCCGCTCCGCCGCCGCACGCGCACCAGGGACATGATCCAGCAGCCAGCCGATCTTCGTCGCCGAAAAATACGGATCCAGCACCAGGCCGGTTTTGGCGCGGACCTCCGCCTCGTGCCCCGCGGCCCGCAAGGCCGCACACGCATCGGCGGTGCGGCGGTCCTGCCAGACGATGGCCGGGGCGATCGGGATGCCGGTGCGGCGATTCCAGATCACCGTCGTCTCGCGCTGGTTGGTCAGGCCGATGGCGGCTAGCTGGTCGCCGGGAATCGCCGCCACCACCTGCCGCGCCGTCGCGAGCTGGGTCGTCCAGATCTCCTCCGGATCATGCTCCACCCAGCCGGGCTGCGGAAAATGCTGGGCAAACTCCTGCTGTGCCGGCGCCGACATCCGCCCCGTCTCGTCCACCAGCACCGCCCGCGAACTCGTCGTCCCCTGATCCAATGCCAACAGGTACCGCATCATGCGATCATCCTAGGCCGAACCACCGGCTCCTTCAACCTTCGTCTGCCGGGATGGCGCTGGCGGAAACCCGCCATGGCACAAAAAAAACCCGCGTCCGGAAAAAACCGGACGCGGGTTGCATCGATCGAAGAGACGATGCTTACGGAGCCAGCTCAACCACCACGCGGTAGGCTTGCGACGTCGCGCCGGCACTGTCAGGAATGCTCAACGAGGCCCCGGTGCCCGGAACGTTCGTGGCGATCACCGTCCACGAGCCGCTGATCAGGTTCGCGGTGGCCTCGACGTCATACACGCGGCCGGTCACCGACGGCGTGATTACCACCGAGGGGCTTCCCGAAGCGGTCAGATTGTTCACTTCAAAGAACGAGGTGTTGTCGGTCGGAAGAGTGCCGGCGACAAACTCCTCGACGTTCAGGTAACCATCCAGGTCACTGTCCACATCATCGCCCGGATACGCACCGATGGAGCCCCAGTTCGAGACGATCCAATCTTCCTGCTCCTGGCTGTAGCCGCTTCCGCCGGTCTCGATGTCGCTGGACAACAACTCGATGTCGTCGATCGCCCAGATCTCGTTCGGATCGGTATTGATCGCCACCACGCGCACCGCCACCGAGGTCGCCGTGGGTGGGATAAACAGCCGGATCTGCCCGTAGTTGTTCGTGCTCGTGCCGGACGTGGCGACGTTCGTGTTGGGCGGCGTGGCCTCGACGATTCGATCCGCGACCAGCACCGCATTGTAGCCCCACCGCGCATTCGAGTTGCCACGTATCGCGGTCTGGGCATCGGTATACGCCTCGCCGTCGAGCGAGACAAAGACGCGGACCAGATCCCCGACATCCGCGCCATTGGCCCCGGTGACGGAAATGCTGGCCAGACGCACGGATACGACCACGTCGGTCTTGCCGGCAATGGACACCGCCTGCAGGTCCAGCGTGTTGGTGGCCGATCCGACGCTCTGCCACGAACTCGTGCCCGTACGGATCAAGGCGCTGGCCGGCGTGTAGGCCGCACCGGCTTCCGTCGAGGCGAAACCGCCGCCGGACAGGATCGGCCAGGTATCGCCGACTTCAAAACCCTGGCGAACCTGCACATTGGTGCCGACCGGCAGAACCGGGGCATCGCGGGTGATGGTCACGCTCGAGCTGACTACGGTGCCGAACGCATTGCTGCCGCGTACGGTGATCGCATTGGCACCCACGGAAAGCGCGACGCCGGGAACGGTCCAGCTCGCCGCGACGGGAATCGATCCGGCGGCGCCGGTAAGGGCGTTGGTCCAGCTCAATTCACCCACGGTATCCGCATTGGCCGTTCCCTGGATGTCGATGGAGGTGATGGCATTGACCACCGACTGCACCGGCGTCGTCACCGTCACCGCCGGCGGGGGCGAAGCCTGGCGAATCACTGTGACGGAGTCCTGCGAGGAAGCACCCGCGGTATTGGTGCCGCGCACGACAATGATGTTGGTGCCGACAGCCAAGGGAATGGCGGCGACCGTCCACGATGCCGCGGCAGGTTCCACACCACCGGCTCCGGCCAGGGCGTTGGTCCAGATCAAATCACCCACGGTGTTGGCATTGGCGGTTCCTTCGACGTCAATCGACGTCGTGGCAAACGCCACCGTGTCATCCGCGGTGGTGATGATCACTTCCGGGGGATCCGCCGGCGTGTCCACCACACCCTCGATAAGAATGGTGTCCAAGCGGTACGCACCCGACGCCGCCGTCGAACGGGAACCATTGGTCCACCCCTGGAACGTGATCAGCGCCGATGCCAGATCCTCGTTGCCCGTGATCGGCAGCGAAATCAACTGCGTCACATCCTGGGTCATGTTTTGCGAAAACACGTTGGTCCCGTTGATGGCAAACCCGATCGCCGATGGCCCGGCCGGCGTCACCCGTACTTCGTAACTGATATTGGTGATGGTGAAGTTGGCGCCATCATTGGAAAGGGTCAGCCGGAAATTCTTGGCGGTGGACTGGCTGTTCGATGTCCAACCACCGCTCTCCTCGATATAAGGAACACCGGAGTTGGAGGTGTTGGTCCATGACGTTGCCTGTGACGAACCGAATTCGATCGTTCCCGCGGACAACGATACCGCCGACGCACTGACAAACGGCGCGACCGATGCCGCCGTAAGGTTACTACCTGTAAACGTGTACAAGGCGATGGTGTCCGCCTTGACCGAAGTTGCCCACCCCAGCGCGGCAACAGCCAATAACATCAATGGTTTCTTCATAGTCTTTCTCCGGGTCGCATCGTTTCGCATTACAGGTTGCTTGCGAAGGTACACCCTATCGATCACGCCAAGGGGAGTCAACCTGCAACGCCTTCCAAACCAAAGCCTTACCATTAAATCGTTTTACCCTAACACACTCTGGTCCGCCCAGCTCGTGCGCCCTATCCATCCCGACCCGAACCTGTTACCATCAAACCCGCATGAACCCAGCGGGACAATTGAAGGTGGCCATCGGCCTGAGCGGCGGCGTGGATAGCTCCGTGGCGGCAGCGTTGCTGGTGGACCAGGGCTACGAGGTGATCGGCTTTACCCTCCACATGTTCAAGGAAGGGTCGCGCTGCTGCTCGATCGAGGACGTGAACCGGGCCCGCCGCATCTGCGACCACCTCGGCATCCGCCACTATGTACTGAATGTGATGGACCGCTTCATGCACGAGGTGGTCGGCCCGTTCACCGACGCCTACGCCGCCGGCCGCACCCCGAACCCGTGCATCTACTGCAACCGCCTGTTCAAGTTCGGCACCGTGCTCGAACGCGCCCTCCAACTCGGATGCACCCACATGGCCACCGGCCACTATGTACGCATCGACCGCGATCCGCACGACGGCCCCTTTTTCCTGCGCGCCGGCCGCGATGCCAACAAGGACCAGTCGTATTTCCTGCACCGCCTGACCCAGCACCAGCTCGCCCACGCCCTGTTCCCGCTCGGCGACCTGACCAAACCCGAGGTCCGCGCCCTCGCCAAGGCTAAACAGCTCCCGACCGACGGCGCCCGCGAAACCGCCGACCTCTGCTTCATCACCGGCAAAGGCCCCGCCCCGCTGATCGAACAGTTCCACCCCGAGGTCGCCCGCCCCGGCGACATCACCGATACCAACGGCCGCAAACTCGGCACCCACCGCGGCATCCACCACTTTACCCTCGGCCAACGCGAGGGCCTCGGCATCGCCACCGGCGAACGTGTCTATGTGAAGGAAATCCACCCCGCCGACAACCGCGTCGTCGTCGCCCAACGCCCCGCCCTCCTCCACCACACCTTCACCGCCCACGATCCCTATTGGGTGAAAGGCCACCCGCCCGCCACCGAAGCACGCCTGCTCGTCCGCACCCGCTACCGCCAGAAAGCCGTGCCCGCCAACGTGCGCACCCTCGACCCCGATCACCTGCACGTCACCCTCGACGAACCCGTCTTCGCCATCACCCCCGGCCAGGCCGCCGTGTTCTACGACGGCGATGCCGTACTCGGCGGCGCCTGGATCGAACACGCCGTCGACACCCCCGCGTAACCCCGACCCCGTCTTCGTCTCGAAGGCAACGCGCCTCGGCACTACGCCACAGCACACCGGATGCCTCCAGGGTTGCTCTTCATCTAGATGATGAACGGAAAAGTCCCCGGATGATGTCTTGGTTTGATCGGCAAGCGCAGCGACGTTTACCCGCCGGAGGAGGGACGA
>CALBHI010000002.1 GCA_937894535.1 uncultured Verrucomicrobiota bacterium | reverse complement strand
TGGCGCATCCCCGATCCGGTCGGCGTGCTCGAAGTGGACATCGCCCCGGTGGCCTGGCGCACACGCACGCGACCGGCCTACCGCTCCGTGCCGAACTTCCCCTCGGTCGCGCGCGATGTCGCGCTGGTCGCCGACGCCGGCCTCACCCACGCCACCATCGTCGCGGCTATCCGGAAATTCAGTCCGCCCGAACTGGAAAATGTCGAATTGTTCGATATCTTTACCGGAGAGAGCCTCGGCAAGGGACGGCGCAGCATGGCCTATTCCCTGACCTACCGCTCCGATGCCCGCACCTTGACGGATGAAGAGGTCAACGGGTATCATGAGGCCATCAAGTCGGCACTGAAGCAGGAGTTGAAGGTCGAGATTCGCGAAAGTTGATCCGCGCCTGGCGACAGGCGGACGTTCTTTAACAGCATACCGTGATTTCATGGCCGGAGACGGCCACGATTTACCCTGCCTTGTTCGTGATAGGGCCAAGTCCTTCTGACCCAATATTATTATTACCAGGGTGCTCAAATCCCGGCCCGCCCAACCGCCCTCTCGCAGGGAATTGGAACGGTCGAGTCAGAGTGCCCACCTCAGTTTTGAGGTGTCAGAGCTCACGCCCAAACGACTTGTGGTGGGGTATTTTTTTGCCCGGGACAAGGTTTTGAGGATGCCATGGACCTGTTTGAACAAACATCGGAGACAACCGGACGCGTCGACACAGCTCCGCTAGCCGCGCGCATGCGTCCGGTTTCGCTCGACGATTATGCCGGTCAGCAGCACGTGCTGGGACCGGGCAAGTTGTTGCGCCGGGCCATTGAGTCGGACCGGCTCGGCAGCATCATCCTCTACGGGCCGCCCGGCTGCGGAAAAACCTCGCTGGCCGAGGTCATCGCCACCGTCACCGGCCGCCACTTCGAACGCACCAGCGGAGTACTGGCCAACGTGGCGATCCTGCGTTCGCTGCTGGAGGCCGCCGAGCAACGCAAGCGCTTCCGCGGCCGCGAGACCATCCTGTTCATCGACGAGATCCACCGGTTCAACAAGGCGCAGCAGGATGTGCTGCTGCCCTACGTCGAGGCCGGGGCGATCACCCTGATCGGCGCGACGACCCACAACCCGTTTTTCTTCATCAACACGCCGTTGACCTCGCGCTCGCAGATCTTCCAGCTCGAAGCGCTCAGCGAAGCGGACATCATCGCGCTGCTCCGCCGCGCCCTCACCGATGCGCGGGGCCTCGGCGACCTGCGGATCACCGCCGACGACGAAGCCCTGGCCCATCTCGCCCGGGTCTGCGAGGGCGATGCCCGCAAGGCGCTGAACGCCCTCGAGATCGCCGCACTGACCACGCACGCCGATGGCGAGGGCCGCGTCCTGATCACCGCGGCGGTAGCCGAGGAATCGATCCAGAAAAAAGCCGTGGTCTATGACAACGAGGACGGGCATTACGACACGATCAGTGCATTCATCAAGAGCGTGCGCGGATCGGACCCGAACGCCGCCCTCTACTGGCTGGCCAAGATGTTGTATGCCGGCGAGGATCCACGGTTCATCGCGCGCCGCCTGATCATCCTCGCCTCCGAGGACATCGGCAACGCCGATCCGATGGGCCTGACCCTGACCGTATCGGCGATGGAGGCGGTGGAGTTCATCGGCATGCCCGAAGCCCGCATCGTGCTCGCCCAGGCCACGACCTACCTCGCCACCGCCCCGAAAAGCAACGCCTCCTACGCCGGCATCGAGGCCGCGTGGACTGACATCCGCGAAGGCCGCACCCTGCCCGTCCCGAAACACTTGCGCGACGCAAGCTACAAGGGGGCGGAACGGCTCGGCCACGAAGGATATCGGTACGCCCACGACTATGCCGGCCATGTGGTCGACCAGGAATACCTGCCCACCCCGAAGGTTTATTACCAGCCGACCGAAGAAGGCTACGAACAGCGGATCCGCCAGCGCATGGAGCGCTGGGCCGAACTGCGCCGCCACCAGAGGAACGAAACACCATGACCAAGGCCCAACTGCGCGAACAATTCCGTCAGCTTGAACGAAATCGTCCCGCCGACGAAGTGAGCCGCTATAGCCGCGCCATCAGCGAGCGGTTGCTCGGCCTGCCGGTGTTCCAGAAAGCACAGCGCGTCGGGGTGTACCTCGCGCTCGCCACCGAGGTGCAAACCGGCGAGATCATCCACGCCTGCTGGGAACAGGGTACCGACGTGTGCGTGCCGTACTACCTGCCGGAAAAGAAAATCTACAGCCTGAGCCGGCTCCAGCCCGGCGCGCCGCTCAAGGAGATGAAGTGGAAACTGCGCGAACCGGAACAACCCGATCCGGTGGATCCTTCATCGCTCGACCTGATCCTGGTGCCCGCGATGGCCTTCGACATCCACGGTGTCCGGCTCGGACACGGCGGCGGCCACTACGACCGGTTGCTGCCCGCCGTGAACGGGTACCGGCTGGGCCTGGCGTTCCACGAACAGGTGGTCGATGCCCTGCCGAGTGAACCGCACGACGAAAAGGTCCAAGCCATCCTGACCGAGCAGAAACTGTTCGAGGCGCTTCCTTGATGCAACCACGCATGGACACGAACCAGCACGCATGGGTGAGGAATTCCGGTGTTTTCCCGCCGACCCTCCTTGATCTCTATGCGTGTTTAGTGGTGTACATGCGTGGTTTGTTTTTCCCCGCTTTTAAAACAAAACAACAAACCCGGAGTGCGCGTACCATCAACCCGCACACGCCGGATGGAGGATACCATGAGTGCATTGCACGGGTTGATATTCACCCTGGCCGGCCTCGGCCTGTTCGGGCTGGGTTACGCCCTGCGCGTCTGGTTGTCGCGCAAGGCGCTCCACCTGGCCGAGAACAACATCGAGGCCCTGCTGGGCAACGCCAAACGGGAAGCAGAGGTCATCATCCGCGAGGGCAAACTGCAGGCGCGCGACGAGGTTCACTTGGCGCGCGAACAGTTCGAGGTCGATACGAAGGCGCGGCGGCAGGAACTGAAGGAACTCGAGGACCGCCTGGCCCAGCGTGAGGCAGGCATCGACCGCAAACTGGAAAACCTCGACCGCCGTCTCGAAGACCTCGACGCCCAGAAGGCCGTGCTCGCCGCCGAGCAGAACGAACTCGACGACCTGCGCGTCCAGCACATCCAGCGCCTGCAAGAAGTGACCGGCCTCGACCGTGCCACCGCCGAGGCGCGGTTGCTCCAGGAACTCGAACGCGACCTCAAGGCCGAGTCGGCTTCGTTGATCCGCCGCATGCAGCAGGACGCGCACGAGACGGCCGAACGCGACGCCCGCAAGATCATCGCCCTCGCGGTGGAGCGCTACGCCTCCGAGCAGGTCAACGAGATGACCACCTGCGCGGTGTCGCTCCCCGGCGAGGACATGAAGGGGCGGATCATCGGCAAGGAAGGCCGCAACATCCGGGCCATCGAGGCCGCGACCGGGGTGAACATCCTGATCGACGACACGCCGGAAACGGTGGTGATTTCCGGGTTCGATCCGCTGCGCCGGGAGATCGCCCGCCAGAGCCTTGAACAGTTGATTGCCGACGGGCGCATCCATCCCGCGCGCATCGAGGAGGTCGTGCACAAGGTGCAATCGGAGATCGCCGGGATCATCCGCACCTCTGGCGCAAACGCCCTGTTCGAACTCGGCCTGCATGGCATCGAACCACCGGTGGAGGAAATGATCGGCCGCCTGAAGTTCCGGCACAGCTACGGACAGAACGTGCTGAAGCACTCCATCGAAGTGAGCCACCTGGCAGGGCTGATGGCC
>CALBHI010000001.1 GCA_937894535.1 uncultured Verrucomicrobiota bacterium | reverse complement strand
TAAATACCTCGCCTCGTGCGGGGTCGCCTCCCGCCGCCGCTCCGAGCAACTGATGGCCGAGGGCCGGGTCGAGGTGGACGGGGTCATCGTGCGTGAACCCGGAGCCCAGGTGGAGCCGGAACGTCAGGAGATCCGCTGCAACGGCCGGATTGTCCGGCCGGAGCGCAATGTCTACATCGCCCTGCACAAGCCGCCGGGCCATGTCTGCTCGTCGCACGATCCGGATGGCCGCCCGCTGGTCATTGACCTGGTGCCAGCCGATCTCGGACGCCTCTACACCATCGGACGTCTTGACACGAACAGCGAGGGCTTGATCCTGCTGACCAACGACGGCGACTTTGCCCACCGTTTGTCGCATCCGCGGCACAACGTCCGCAAGGTGTACGAAATCTGGCTCGATGCACCGCTGGATGGTACCAACCGGGAGCGGTGGATGGCCGGCATCGAAGACGACGGTGAGTTGCTGCGCGTTCTTGATCTCGCGCCGCTGCCTGGCCACTCCGTCGCCGGTCATGGCTACCGGGTCGTGTTGGGCGAGGGGAGGAACCGGCACTTGCGACGCATGGCGGCAGCGTCAGGGCGTACCACGCTGCGGCTGATGCGGGTCGCGATAGGAGGCCTGACCCTCGGGCCGATGAAGCGTGCATCCTGGCGTCACCTCACCCCGGATGAAGTCGCCGTGCTGTCCGGTCACGCGCCCGCCTCCCGAGCCGCTCGTCCCTCGAAAAACAAGCCGCCACAAAAGCCCGGAACGGTTCGCCGCGGTCGTTGACACTCCCGTCAATCCCGGATAACGTGCTGTCCTAACCTTCGCGTTATCAACGGGAGTACGCCTTTGACCGCAAACGACGAATACGTGGTGGAGATTCTGGAAAATGTCGGCCTGATCACCCGGGCCCAATCGCAGGAGGCGTTGACGTGGGCGGGTCAACACGACAAACCGGTGATCGACGCCCTGGTTGAACTGCGGATATCCTCCAAGTCCGACATCCTCAAGGCCTTGGCCAACCAGTTTGGCATGGAGTACATCTCGCTGGCCGGCGTGGAGATCGAACAGGAGGTCATCGACCTGGTTCCCGGTGAAGTGGCCCGTCGTTACAAGGTCGTTCCGATCTACCGCAACGACAACACGATCACCGTCGCACTGAGTGATCCCCTCGATGTTGAGACACTCGACAGCCTCCGTTACGTGCTGCGCTGCGGTGTTGAAGGCGTGGTCACCACACCCGAAGAGATCGAAGCCGCCCTCAACCACTATTATGCCTCATCCGGCATCAGCGCCGCCTCGATGTTGCAGGATATGACCGAAGGGTCGGTGCAAACCGGCGCAGCGGGACTCGATCTGGCCGGGCAGGACGAAGTGACCGATGCCGATGCCCCGATCATCAAACTAGTCAGTTTGATCATCCTCGAAGCTTTCCGCAACCGCGCCTCGGACATCCACCTTGAGCCACAGGAAAAGAAGTTCCGCGTCCGCTACCGCATCGACGGTGTGCTGCATGAGGTGGAAAGCCCGCCCAAACGCCTCCAGTCGGCCATTATCAGCCGCATCAAGATCATGGCCAACATGAGCATCGCCGAAAAGCGCATGCCGCAGGACGGCCGCATCCAGATCAATGTCATGGGTCGCGACCTTGACCTGCGCGTGTCCACCATTCCTTCGAACCACGGCGAATCGATCGTCATGCGTCTGCTCGACAAGGAGAGCCTCAGCCTCGGCCTGCCCAAGCTCGGTTTCTTCTCGGACGATCAGCAGACCTTCGAACGCCTGATTGGCCTCTCCGACGGTATCGTGCTGGTGACCGGCCCGACCGGCTCCGGCAAGACCACGACGCTCTACGCCTGCCTGAACTACATCAACAAGCCCGATCGCAAGATCATCACCGTCGAGGACCCGGTCGAGTATCAGATGTCCGGCATCAACCAGGTGCATGTGCGCAGCGATATCGGCCTGACCTTTGCCTCCGCCCTGCGCGCCATGCTGCGTCAGGCCCCGAACATCATCATGATCGGTGAGATCCGCGACTTGGAAACCGCCGAGATCGCGGTCAATGCCTCGCTGACCGGTCACTTGGTGTTCAGCACCCTGCACACCAACGACGCCCCCAGCGCCGTGACCCGCTTGATCGATATCGGCGTGAAGCCGTTCCTCGTCGCGTCGTCCACCCGTGCCATCATGGCCCAGCGCCTCGTGCGCAAGATTTGTGAACGTTGCAAGGAACCGACCAAGGCGACGGACGCCGAGCTGCGCCTGCTCGGTCCGGCCGCCGAACAGATCGCCGCCAGCAACCTGTACAAGGGGCGCGGCTGCTCCGATTGCGCCTTCACCGGGTACCGCGGCCGTATCGGCCTGTTCGAGATTTTCTTGATCACCGATGCCGTGCGCCACCTGATCTTCGAGCGGGCTTCGGCCAGCGTGCTTCGCACCAAGGCGCGCGAGCTCGGCATGCGCACCCTGCGTGAAGACGGGATCCGCAAGGTGATCGCCGGCCAGACCACGCTCGAGGAAGTGTTCCGCGTGACCATGGGAGATAACAACTGATGACCACGCCCTCATCGACGTTGAACATGCACGACCTCCTGACCCTGGTGGTGGAGGAGGGGGCCAGCGACCTTCACATCACCGTCGGCTCGCCGCCGGTTCTGCGCCTCAACGGCGGTATGCAGCCGATCGAGACCGAGCCGCTGAAGCCGGAAGATACCGAACGGCTGATGCTGGAGATCACCGACCAGGAGCATGTGGCCCGGCTGCACCGTGACCTCGGCAGTGACTTCGGGTTCGGCTTCGAGGACCGCGCCCGGTTCCGTGTGAGTATTTTCAAGCAGAAGCACCACGTCGGCATCGTGCTGCGCCAGATCCCGAAGACCTTGCTCACCCTCGAGCAGATCGGCCTTCCTCAGGCGGTGCGCGAATTGCTCTACCGCCCGCGCGGTCTGATCCTGGTGACCGGCCCGACCGGTTCGGGAAAGACCACCACGCTCGCCAGCATGATCAACATCATCAACGAAACGCGGGACTGCCACATCATCACCATCGAGGACCCGATCGAGTACTACCACCCGCATAAGAAAAGCATCGTCACCCAGCGCGAAATCGGCGTGGATGTGCCCGGATTCGGCGAAGCCCTGCGCCGCGCCCTCCGCCAAGACCCGGATGTGATGCTGGTCGGTGAAATGCGCGATCTCGAGACCATGGAGGCCGCCATCACCGCCGCGGAAACCGGCCATCTTGTCTTCGCCACCTTGCACACCACCGGGGCCTCCCGCACCGTGGACCGGATCGTCGACGCCTTCCCGACCAACCAGCAGGAACAGATCCGCACCCAACTCGCCTCGAGCATCGTTGCAGTTATTTCCCAGGTCCTGCTGCCTCGGCAGGACAAGCCGGGCCGGGTCGCCGCCTTCGAGATCATGATCAGCACCCCGTCGATCAAGGCGCTGATCCGCGATGGCAAGACCTTCCGCATCGATTCCGATATCCAGACCGGCGCGAAGTGGGGCATGAACACCCTCGATGCCCACCTGATGTCGCTCTACGAACGCGGTGTCATCAGCTACGAGTCGGTCGTGACCAGCGCCCAGGACGTGGACGGCGTGGTTGAGAAGATCCAAAACTCCCAAAACAACCGGAAGCGGTGACCCTATGGCCGAACTGGAATACAAGGACGCTTTGCTGCAGCAACTCTTCGACGACCAGCAGATCACGACGAAGCAGGCCGAGGAGGTTCTCGACGAACACGAGCGCATGGGAAAACCCGTTCGCGAGCTGCTGGTAGACATGGATATCATGACCGAGGAGGCTGTGCTCGAGGCGATTGCCCGTCAGATCGGCACCGAAGTTGTTGATATTGTCCATATGGACATTCCCGGGGATGTTATCCGCGCTGTCCCGGCCAGCGTGGCCCGCATGTACAACGTCGTACCGATCCGGATGGACAGCCAGTCCATCGAATTTGCCACGTTCGACATGCTGAGCCCGGAGGTCATCGACGAGTTGTCGTTCGTACTGACCCGCGATGTCTCGTTTGTCGTCGCCAAGGAAGCCGATATCCGCGGATTCCTGAACCAGTTCTACGGCGATGAGAGCGAGTCGGTCACGGAAATGTTATCCGCGCTTGAGGATGAACTGGAGAGTGTCGGCCAGATCGCTCCCGGTGGCTACAAGGACGAGGTGATCGAGCTGGAGAGCGCGGCCAACCTTGCCCCGGTCATCCGCTTCGTGAACCTGATCCTGTACCAGGCGGTGAAGGACAAGGCTTCGGACGTGCACTTCGAACCGTTCGAGAATGAGTTCAAAATCCGCTACCGGGTGGACGGCGCACTGTACGAAATGGCCCCTCCGCCCAAACATCTTGCGTTGCCGGTGACCTCGCGTATCAAGGTCATCTCCGGCCTGAACATCGCCGAGCGCCGCCTGCCCCAGGACGGCCGTATCCAGCTGAGCATCGGCGGCCGCCAGATCGACTTCCGTGTCTCCACGCTGCCGACCCAGTTCGGGGAAAGCGTGGTGGTCCGCGTACTCGACCGGAGCGTCGTCTCGCTCGACCTCGATAACATCGGCATGCCCGATGATATCTACCAGGATTTCTGCGACGACATCGCCAAGCCGAACGGCATCGTCGTGGTGACCGGACCGACCGGATCCGGTAAAACCACCACCCTGTACTCGGCCCTGCGCCGCCTGAACCAGATCGAGAACAAACTGCTCACCGCCGAGGACCCGGTCGAATACGACATCGATGGCATCATCCAGATCCCGATGAACGAAAGCATTGGCCTGACCTTCGCCCGCACGCTGCGCGCTTTCCTCCGCCAGGACCCGGACATCATCATGGTCGGCGAAATTCGCGACAAGGAGACAGCGGAAATCTCCATTCAGGCATCGCTCACCGGTCACTTGGTGTTCAGTACGCTGCACACCAACGACGCCCCGGGCGCGGTAACCCGTCTGATCGACATGGGCGTGGAGCCGTTCCTGATCGCTTCAACCATGGAGGGCGTGCTCGGCCAGCGCCTGGTCCGCACCATCTGCCCGAACTGCAAGACCCCCTACACGCCCGAAGATGACGTATTGCAGCAACTTGGCCTGACCCGTGAGGGCATCGCCGGCCGCTCGTTCTACTTCGGAGCCGGTTGCCCGACCTGCAACGAGACCGGATACAAGGGCCGTCGCGGTATCTACGAATACCTGCGCATCACCGACCCAATTCGCGACCTGATCAGCGAACGCAAGCCGACCCTCGTCATCCGCGACAAGGCCATTGAGCTCGGCATGCGGACCTTGCGCGAGGACGGCATCCGCTGCATCCTCGACGGCTATACCACCGTTGAGGAAGTGCTCAAGTACACCTGATGGCACATGGCGGTTTGGCCTTGCTGCAACCAACGTGATGGGTGCCTTCACATTCGGCGTGCTGACATGCCATATCCATGATGGTCCGCCGCCTCCGTTGCGTGAAACGTCCCTATGGAGGGCAGCAGGGAAGCGTCTTGCCTGCCTATCGAGATGACATCGTCATCGGCAAGTTTCCTGTTGCTGATGCCCGCCGCATCCTTATAGTGAGCAGGTACGTTATGATCCAGTAAGCAGGTGTATATGACCCGAATTGACAAGCGTTTTGCTGAACTGAAAAAGTCCGGGACGAAAGGTTTTGTCGCGTATGTGACAGCCGGAGATCCCACGCTGGACGATACGATGGACATCGTGCTGCGCCTGGTCGATGTCGGTGTGGACGTCATTGAGCTGGGCATACCGTTTTCCGATCCGCTGGCCGATGGCCGCGTCAACCAGGAGTCGGCCAACCGTGCCCTCGATAGCGGCACGACCCCCGTGGGGGTGCTCGACATGATCGCCCGCTTGCGCGAGCAAACCGATATCCCGATCATGTGCTATACCTACCTCAATCCATACCACGCTGTCGGATATGCGAAAATGATCAAGCGCACGGCCGAATCCGGCGTGGATGGCCTGTTGTTCCTGGATATGCCGGTGGAGGAGTCGCGCGAGTTGAATGTGCTGATGAAGGCCAACCGGATCAACAACATCACCTTGGTCACGCCAACCAGCCCGGAACGACGCATCAAGGCCATCGTGGAGCATGCGAGCGGGTTTGTATATTGCGTCTCACGGGCCGGGGTGACCGGCATGCAGAAGACGCTGAGTGAAGGCGCGGCGGAGTTGGTTCGGCTTACCCGCAAGCATGTGAACCTTCCGGTCGCCCTCGGATTTGGTGTGTCCACACCCGAACTGGCTGCGGCCTCCGCCCGCGCTGCTGATGCGGTGGTGGTGGGGAGCGCCATCGTGAACCAGTTCCATCAGGCCGGTACGTCACCCAAGGGTCGCAAGGCCGCCGCCGCCTGGGTAGGGAAGATGGTTGCCGCGGTAAAGGAAATCTAACATGACGACGAATCACTACTATGCCGTTATTCTTGCCGGGGGCCGCGGGGAACGTTTCTGGCCGCTCAGCACAGCCAAACGTCCGAAGCAACTGCTGTCGCTGGTAGCGGAAAAAGCCCTGCTGGCCCAGGCCGTGGACCGTTTGGAGGGCCTGATCCGGCACGAGCGCGTCCTGGTCGTGACCAACCAGGACCTCGTCGAAGCCACCCGCCGTGCTGCACCTTACTTGCCGCCCGAAAACGTGGTGGGGGAACCGGTCGGCCGCGATACCGCCCCGGCCGTGGCCCTGTCGGCCGCGCTGGTCAAGGCGCGTGATCCGAAAGGCGTCTTCTGCATCCTCACCGCCGACCATGTCATCGGCAACCTCGATGTTTTCCGCGCCACCCTCGCCGACGCCCTGGGCATCGCCACACGCGAGGATGTCCTGATTACCATCGGCATCCAACCCACCGAACCGGCGACCGGTTATGGATATATCCAGCTCGGCGACCCGGTGCCCGCCGGAACCTCCACGTCGTTCGCCAAGGCCCGCCGTTTTGTGGAGAAACCGGATCTCGCCACCGCGCAAGCGTACGTGGCAGGTGGCGACTATGTCTGGAACTCCGGCATGTTCATCTGGTCGGTGGCCAGCATAGAACGGGCCCTGCTGGCCCACCGGCCGGCCATTGGCGCGATCATCGAGACCATCAGCGCGGCCGCCCGCGCCGGACGTCTGGACTCGGCGCTGCGGGACCTATTCCCCGCAGTCGAGAAGATATCCATCGATTACGCCGTCATGGAAAAAGCGGAAAACATCATCGCGGCGCGCGGGACGTTTGCCTGGGATGACGTAGGTTCATGGACCGCGCTGGAGAATCATTTCCCGAAAGACGCGGCGGGAAATACGCTGATCGGATCTTGCGAGACCCTCGATGCGGGGAACAACATCGTCTTTTCGCGCGACCGACTGACCGCGCTCCTGGGGGTGCATAACCTGATCGTCGTGCAGAGCGAGGGCGTCACCCTGGTCTGCCCGCGCGACCGTGCCCAGGATATCAAGCAGATGGTGGTTCATCTGCGTGGCAAGGGCACCTACCACGAGGTCCTGTAAGTGGGCCGTGCGCTGGGTGTCGACCTCGGCTCGAAACGGATCGGCTTCGCGATCAGTGATCCCGACCGCATCATCGCCAGCACGCATGGCATGGTCGAATGCCAGAACGATGGCCAGATCCGCAACACCATCGTGCGCATGGTCAACGAGGCTGGCGCCGATCTGTGCGTCCTCGGTCACCCGATCAACATGAACGGATCTCGCGGGGAAGCTGCCCTGCGCGCCGAAAAGTTCCGCGATGAGCTCGCCACCGTCCTCTCCATCCCCGTCGTACTCTGGGACGAACGCCTGACCACGAAGACCGCCCACGATATCCTGATCGAATCCGGCGCACGTCGTGATCGCCGCAAAGGCCTCGTCGATACGCTCTCCGCCACCATCATGCTCCAGCATTACCTCGATTCACACAGTCCATGAAGGCTGCTCCCCGGCAACGATTCAAGGTGACGGTTGGCTATGACGGCACCCGTTACTCGGGTTGGCAATTGCAGCCCGAGAAACGCACCGTTCAGGGCGAATTGGAACGCGCGGTGCTTGAACTGACCGGACAACACGCGCGGGTCAACAGCAGCGGGCGCACTGACCGGGGCGTACATGCCCGCGCCCAGGTTGTCCATGTCGACCTCGACCGGGAGATCAAGCCGGACAAACTGGTCATCGGCATCAACCGCTTCCTCGAACACGACATCCGTGCCCTGAAGGCCGCCAAGGTCAAACCGACCTTTGACGCCCGCATGTCCGCGACGGGCAAGGAATACAGGTACTTCATCTGGAAC